>CAMVGO010000002.1 GCA_947167045.1 uncultured Clostridia bacterium | reverse complement strand
AACAAAGGATTTCCCCGGATTTCGATACGTTGAACTCTCGACAGGTATCGGAAACGGAAGTTTTTTAAACATTTCGATACTTTGGCCTTCCGGCAGACATGGCTGGTCATTAGCACATCCACTTCAAGGGGTCAGTTTTTCGCCGTTTTTACACGGCAGAAAAGCAGGCATTGGGCAAATGCCAGCCAAAAAGCGAAAGTAAGGGGCTGTACCGGCATTTTGATACAGCCCATTCTTAAGGAGAAGGTTATCACCACGTTAGATTACTTTATGTTAAGGAAGTTCTCGAGCATCTTCTTTCCGTCGGGCGTAAGGATCGATTCCGGATGGAACTGTACGCCGTAGATTGGATATTCACGATGCTGCACGGCCATTACCTCACCGTCATCTGCCACAGCCGTGATCTGCAGACAATCAGGGATCGTGTCACGGTCTGCTGCAAGTGAGTGGTAACGTGCGACTTTGGTGCGCTCGCCTATTCCCCTGAACAGAGGGCATAAAGCGTAAAGTCCCACATCGGACTGCTTCCCGTGCATCAGGTGCTCGGCATAAGTAACGACGGCGCCGTAAGCCTTGCAGATGGCCTGGTGGCCGAGGCACACGCCCAGGATCGGAATGTCATGGATAGATGCTGCGACATCACAGATGATGCCTGCGTCTTCCGGTCTTCCGGGGCCGGGTGAAAGAATTATGCGGTCCGGCTTTAAGGCGCGGATCTCATCCACCGTCATCTCGTCGTTGCGGATGACCTTTATATCGGGATCGATCTGGCCGATCATCTGGTAAAGGTTATATGAAAAGCTGTCGTAATTATCTATAAGAAGGATCATACGTCCACCTCCTGCGCAAGGTTAAGCGAATTGAGGACGGCCTTTGCCTTGTTCAGGCACTCCTCGTATTCTTTCTCCGGAACGGAATCGGCAACGATGCCCGCGCCGCTCCTTACGAAGACCTTGCCGTTCTTTTTGTAGGCAATGCGGATCGCGATGCACGTATCCATGTTGCCCGTAAAGTCGATATAGCCGATCGCGCCGCCGTAGATGCCGCGCTTGTTGTTCTCGAGTTCGCCGATCAGCTGGCATGCCCTTATCTTCGGTGCGCCTGAAAGCGTGCCTGCCGGAAGGACAGCTTCGATGGCATCGAGCGCATCGTGCTTCCCGTCGATCTTTCCGCGTACAGTGGAACCGATGTGCATGACATGTGAATAACGCTCTATGCTCCTTAATTTCTCGACTTCGACCGATCCGAACTCACTTATCTTGCCCAGATCGTTGCGGCCCAGGTCGACGAGCATGTTGTGCTCGGCAAGTTCCTTTTCGTCAGCCAGGAGTTCTTCCTCGAGCCTTCTGTCCTCTTCTTCCGTCTTTCCTCTGGGACGGGTTCCGGCGAGCGGGAATGTGTGAAGGATACCGTCTTCGAGCTTTACCAGAGTCTCCGGCGAAGCTCCCGCGACTTCCACGTCGGTGCCTGCGAAATAGAACATATAAGGCGAAGGATTGATCGTCCTTAAGATCCTGTATGTATTGAGAAGACTTCCCTCAAAAGAAGCCGAGAGCCTGTTTGAGAGAACTATCTGGAAGATGTCTCCCTCAAGGATATAGTGCTTGGCTTTCTCCACCATCGCGCAGTATTCTTCTTTCGAGAACAGGGGCGTTACTTCAGAAAGGAGCTTTCCTTCTGGCTCTTCCGTTTTCGCGCCGTTCTTCAGAAGGTCTATGAGGGCCCCCAGTTCTTCAGATGCCTCTGCATATCCCGCGTCAACGTCCTCCAAAGACATGTTGGAGATGAGGATCAGCTTCTGCCTTACGTGATCGAAGGCTATGACCTTATCAAAGAGCATGAGGTCGACATCCTTGAAGTTCTCGCTGTCGATGACATCGCATTTCGCGGTGGGCTCAGCATAGCAAAGGTAATCATATGAGAAATATCCGACAAGGCCGCCGGTAAACGAAGGGAGATAGTCGAATCTCGGGCTTCTGAACTTTGAGAGGATGTCTCTTATTATCTCCGAAGGATCATCTGTCTTTTCGGTCTTGTCGCCGTATGTGATCTCTCCGTTTATGCATGTGATCTCAAGCTTGGGATCAAAGCCCAGGAAGGTGTATCTTCCCCACCTCTCGTCTGCCTGCGCAGACTCGAGCATATACGCATGAGTCGATGCATTCTTGAGAATGCGGATAGCTTCTATGGGCGTGGTAAAGTCAGACAGTATCTCTGTATTGAGCGGTACAACGTCGTACCTGCCGCTTTTTGCCAGCTCTCTTACTTCTTCGATCGACGGCACAACTTTCATTCTTGTCACCTCCGGCTTTTCTTTTTGCCGAAGGCAATAAAAAACGCCCTTCGACAAAAGATCCTTTATCTTCTGTCAAGGACGAATAACAACTTATCCGCGGTGCCACCTTGATTCACGGTCTGATCCGTGCGCTTAGACGAGATACCATCATATCTCCGGCAACTTACGTATGCCTTACGTCGCAATATACTTGGGGGTATCCCCTTTCCCTCGCGCCCTCCGGAGTCCATTCGCTCTAAGCTCCTTGTGCCCGGATCTCACCATCCCGGACTCTCTTTGACAGGAATTCCTAAAACTACTCACTCTCCGTCAACGGTTTTGAATTGAGATAAAAATACTATATGAAAGGTGGGTTGTCAACATAAATATAGAGGCTGCCCTTGCCGGACAGCCTCATATTTGTCTTTAGCTTAATGCTCTTTATCAGGGCATGTATGTGATGTAAATATATCTGAGCTCGCTGTTTGAGAATTCAAACTGATAACGGCTTCCGCTGATATATCTCTCGGACTCTGTCTCATACTTGAGTGTATCAGAATAGTAGTCGCTGTCTTCGGAATCATAGTGGGATTCCTTTGTAGGCTCACCTGCATTTGCCTTGAGATCATCCATTGTCATGTTGAGCGGGAAATCGAATGAAAGGATGTCCTGCTCCTTCTTGGGATTGTAAGGGAAATAGATCTCGTTGACATAGCACTCGTTCATGGGCTTGCCTGAATCTGTATCATTGAATACATAGATATATGCGGAATAGTATTCTCCGAGAACGATCTCAAAGCCGGATGACTGATAGTTGGACTTGAGGTTGTTGCCTGCGTCCTCGAGGTCGTCTTCATCGAAAGGAACACCTGCATCGATCATCTCCTGGAGTGTTACTTTTCCGAGTGTGAACTTCTGACCGTTTACATAGAAGTTCATCTCATCGAAATTAACATACTTGCCGTTGCCCTGGGGAGCTGCTGTGGACTTTGTCTCATCGCCGGAAGTCTCAGAAGCATCGGAAGACTCGGAAGTCTGTGTTTCCTTCGTTGTCTCTTTGGTGGTTTCAGCAATTGTCTCTTCTGTTGTTTCTTCAGTGGTCTCTTCAGTCTCTGTCTCGATAACAGGATCTGTTTCAGTAGCCTCGGGATGCTCTTCCTCGTCAAACTCAAACTCCTCGGGATTCTTGGAATTCCAGTTAACTGTTACTTCGAGGGAACCGTCCTTTGAAAGGAATACCCATTCAGCTTCTTTCTCATCGTCGGAAATGTCCTGAGACTTGCACTTGAACTCCATCTCATACTCTTCCTCAACGGCTTTCCTTACATCGCTCTTCGACGGAACTTCAACCTTCTTCGCACAGGAAGCGATGCCGAGCATCATGGCAAGTCCGAGAATAAGCGCCATAATCTTCTTCATGATATTATCCTCCTTATTTATCAATAAAGACTTATAAATCTTAAACTCAAACGCATGCAACGTACAGTAGTCATAATCTATAAAAAGCAACTGTCTTATACACGCGCATATATTCAATATGTTTTCGGGAGCCGCGGGGGCAAATGAAAAGGGCCGCCTCCGCAAGGAAACAGCCCTCTGGTAATTTATGAATATCTATTATTAATATACGAGATACTTCATCAGACCTGCGTTTACAACGTAGAGAGGATTGCCGCTCTCAAGACTTGTATTCCATGTGTTGAAGTTTTCAGAGATGATGTTGTTCTTTACTGAATTCTCCCAAGCTGTGCAGGAGCCTTCGAAATAGTAAACATATACAGTCTTCTGATCTTCGGAGATGGCGATCTTGACGTCACCTGTCTTGCGTCCATCCTCAAAGAGCCACTGTCCGCACTCAACCTGTGTGTTGTTGAATCCGTTCTCATCAGTAGCGACAAAGTAGTCCTCCGTGACACCTGCGTTGTATCCGCCTGTGAGGAGTTCATTCCTGTCGGATGTGTGCTCCTTGACCACATTGTAGAATGTGAAAGGATCCAGACCCTGTGTGCAGTATGTTGCTGCTTCAGCGGCAAGTGCCTGAGCAGCCTGAGCGATCTCCTCTGCTGTTGCGTCAGTCTTGGAAGCCGTCTCATTGTTCAGCGTAAGTGTTCTGTAAGCAACAGTCTTTGAATCGTCGATCTTGCACTCTGCAACATAAACAACATAAGCGCCTGTGTCTGTCTCGATAACCTTTACGTCACCGGCCTTTGCCTCGTTGTATACGAAGTTCTTAACGTCCGTATTCAGGTATGAAGCCTGCGAATATGAGTAGTTCTCGTAGAGGGTCGGGTCAGCACCGTCATCGAAAGAGGTAGCGCTGGCGCCTTTTCCCTGGAGATAAGCAAGGGCAGCTTCTCTGAAGGAAGCGGAATCCTTTGTGCTCTCCGCGATCTTCTTTGCCGCCGCGATGGCATCGCTGAGGCTTGTCTCATTTCCGTCGGCATCCGTGCCTGCGGTGATGGTGAAATAATTGAATGTTGCTATTGCGTACTGGCTGGGATCTTCATCGAACCTTGCCTGGATCTGCTCGGCTGTGGGAACGATGGTTGTATCGAACTGCTTAAGATAGAAGCCGTACTCCTGAACGAGAACCTCACGTGAAGAGAAATCGACGTAGCTTCTCTTTGTCATGCCTGTACCGTAGATAGCCGAGAGATACTGCTGACTTGTCTGGTAACCGTACATCTGGGAATAAAGGTCAAGAGTATCAACATCCCAAGCTGCATATTCCCTGGCCTTGGAATACTGCATGAATCCGTTGTTCTTTGCTGCGCGCTCAACGAGTGCAAGAGTCTTCATCTCTTTTGCAGCTTCCTTGAGAAGCCAGTCTCTGTATGTCTCGCCGGTCTCTTCGTTGTAGACCTCATCGAGGTGCTCAGACGATACCATACCGTAGTTTGCATAAGAGTTGTAAACTTCTTGGAAGTGGAAGTTCGTCTCTAAGAGAGAGAAATTCTTTACGGTTCCGGTCGTACCGTTGTCACGGGTCTCTGTGATGCTTACGCCCGTCAGCGTCTTGGGAAGTATTCCGGAAATATATGTGAAGAAGCATGCAATGATGAGGACGATAGCGATGATGATCGCTATCATGCTGCCAGATACTGCTTTTCTGCTCGACTTTCCGGACTTGGAGGTCTTAGCCATTTTACCTATCCTACCTTATTATTTTTATAAAAAGCATTGAACATTATAATTCGGAGCCCTTGATAATGCAAGGAAGTCGCTCCGGAATCTCTATTAAATAATCGGGATTTAAGCTGTCCAGCTCCTCCCTGTCCATCTTCGTCCACCCCACGAGGGCGAAATCACACCCCGCATCCCTTGCCGAGAGCAGGTCGGGGACCGCGTCTCCGACGTAGAGAACACGGCTCATGTCTTCGACACCCATGGCCTTTGCTGCATATACCAGCGGGTCGCCGTGGGGTTTGGCGCGTTCCGTTGCTTCGCGGAATACCATGGTATCGAAATACTGCCCCAGATCGAGCAGTTCAATGGTTATCATGGCAGATGTCTCACGCTTGGAAGTGACTATTCCCTGTCTGACGCCCATGGACTGGATTTTCGAGAGGAACCCGTAAACGCCCGGAAATACGGGGATCACGTTCTCCTTCATCCTGGCGCAGTTATACTCGAGATAAGCCGCGGTCAGCCGCTCTTTGGTCTCATCGTCGTGTCTTGCGAAAGAATCACCCAGCGGTTTTCCAATATAACTCATGAGGTCCTCATCGGTCCTGTCGGTGCCGCCGAGAACAACCTCGTATGCGTGTTTGAAAGACTCCATTATCAGCGGGATCGAGTCCTGCAGCGTTCCGTCCAGATCATAGAGAACAAGGTCGTACTTACTCATCGGACTTCGAACCGTCTTCCTTGCCGTCTTCGGGCTTCTCGACCGGATTGATGTGGATCAGCACCTTTGCGATGGCATTCTCTTCGACCTTGAGCACCTTGATCCTGAGGTTCTTGTAGTTGACCACGGGGTGTTCGGTCTCTTCGGGAACGCGGTCGAGCTGAGAGATTACGAGTCCCGCGATCGTGTCATATTCATCGTCGGTGAGCTCAATATCGAGAACGTCTTCGAGATCGCTCAGCGTCATGTCGCCCCTGACTATATAATCGCCGTTAGAGAGCCTGACGAACTCGTCAGCCTCATCGTCGAACTCATCGGTAATGTTTCCGACGAGCTCCTCGAGCATATCCTCTATCGTGGCGATGCCCATCGTTCCGCCGTACTCGTCGACGATGACCGCCATCTGCATTCCGCAGTTCTTCATCTCGCCGAAGAGAGACGAGATCTTTCTGGTCTCATGAACGATGAGCGGTTCTCTGATGAACTTCTCGAGCTTGAAGGGTTTATCCTCCGTCGGCGGCATGATGCCGATAAGATCCTTGATGTGAAGGATGCCGATGATGTCGTCGATCGTGTCCTTGTATACGGGGATCCTCGTGAACTTCTCTTCCCTTGCAACGCGCATGACTTCGTCGTAATCCGCGTCGATCGGAAGGGATATGATCTTCTTTCTGTGAGTCATGATCTCCGAGACTTCCTTGTCGTTGAACTCGAAGACGTTCTCGATCATTTCCTTCTCGGTATCTTCGATGTTGCCCGACTCGGAACCGACGTCGACCATCATACGGATCTCTTCCTCAGTTACCGGCTTGTCGGTCTGGTTGGGATCGATCCTGAAGAGCATGAGGATGAGATTCGTCGATTTGGTGAGGAACCATACGAACGGCTTTAAGACGGCGCCGAAAAACTTAACGATGCCTGCAGCCGCAAATGCCCATTTCTCGGGCTTGTTCTGCGCTATGCGCTTCGGAACGAGCTCTCCCAATACGAGCGAGAAATACGAGAGCACGATGGTGATGACCACTGTCCAGAGGGATTCCATCCAGGGATGGACAGAATCAGGATCCACCCAAAGGGCAAGCCTGCTCGCGAAGCTGTTGGCCGCGAATGCAGATGACAGGAATCCGGCCAGGGTAACGCCTACCTGGATGGTAGCGAGAAAACTCCCGGGATTATCCAGGAACTTAATTACCCGTAATGCCTTTCTGTCGCCTTCCTCGGCGAGTTTATGCATCTTCGCGTCGTTGAGCGAGATGACAGCCATCTCGGTGCCTGAGAAAAAGGCATTGACGAGGACGAAGAATAAGACCAGTAAGATGCTGAGCAGTATGTCCATTATTTCATTCCGTTAAGAATATCGATCAGGGTCTGTCTGACAACCTGGTGGTCCGCCTTGCCCTTCAGGGCACGCATGGACTGGCCGATGAGGAACGTGAGGTTCTTCTCCTCGCCTGCGAGATAGCCGTTTACAGCCTTCTCGTTAGCGGCAATGATCTCTCTTATGACAGGCTCGATGGAACCTGCATCGGATACCTGGGCGAGGCCGTTGTCGGCGATGTATTTTTCGGGATCGGTGCCGTTGAGGAATGCTTCCTCGAGAGCCTTCTTGCCCGACTTCCTGTTGATCTTGCCCTCATTTACGAGGTTTATGATCTTGCCCATTACCTTTCCGTCGAAATCGATATCGGCAGCGAGAACCTTTGCGTCCTTGGCGATCTTGAGGAGATCCGTCATGAGCCAGTTGGAGCAGTCCTTCGGGTTCGAAGTGACTTCGCACGCGCTCTCGAAAACCTTAACGAGGGCGGGTGTTCCCGTGATTATCTCCGCGTCATATTCGGGGAGTCCCAATTCGCTTACATATCTCTCGCGCTTTGCGTCCGCAAACTCGGGGAGCTCTGATCTCACCCTGTCGAGGAACTCTTCGGAGATGTTGATCGGCATGAGGTCGGGATCAGGGAAATACTTGTAATCCTGGGCGTTCTCTTTCGAGCGCATGGAATATGTGTACTCCTGCTCGTCGTCCCAGCGTCTTGTCTCCTGAACGACCTTGCCGCCCTCTTCGATGAGGTCGATCTGTCTGTCGCGCTCATATTCGATGGCGCGCTCGATGGCCTTAAGGCTCGCGATGTTCTTCATCTCGGTCCTTGTGCCGAATTCCTTCTGGCCCACGGGTCTTACGGAGAGGTTGACGTCGGCTCTCATGGAACCTTCCTGCATCTTGCAGTCGGAGATCCCCAGGTACTGCATCGTGTCTCTTAACTTTTCGAGATATGCGATAACCTCTTCGCCGGATCTGAAATCAGGCTCCGAAACGATCTCGAGGAGCGGAACGCCGCAGCGGTTGAAGTCTACCATCGTCATGCCCGTAACGGGGTCATGGACGAGCTTGCCGGCATCCTCCTCCATGTGGATCTCGTGGATGCCGATGGACTTAATGCCCTTGGATGTCT
This sequence comes from uncultured Clostridia bacterium, assembly GCA_947167045.1. GTDB lineage: Bacteria > Bacillota > Clostridia > Saccharofermentanales > Saccharofermentanaceae > Saccharofermentans. The sequence goes on along the minus strand of CAMVGO010000002.1, from coordinate 104,515 downwards.
TGATGTCAACGTGACCGTTCCTGCATATCGGGAAATACAGCTGTGATATCTGATATGCCTTCGGAAGGTCAGGATAGAAATAGTTCTTACGGTCGAACTTGTTGTTCCTTGTAATCTCGCAGTTGAGCGCGAGTCCCGCCTTTACGGCGTACTCGACAACCTGCTTGTTGAGTGTCGGAAGAGTGCCCGGCATACCGGAGCAGACTTCACATACGTGTGTGTTGGGCTCGCCTCCGAATTTCGCTGAGCATCCGCAGAAGATCTTTGACTCCGTCGAGAGCTCGCAATGTACTTCAAGGCCAATTACCATCTCGTATTCCTGCATGATATCAGCCCTCCCCTCTGATGCATTCTTCGGGGATCTTATTCTCGAACCCCTCTTCGGCAGTCGCCTTCTGGAAAGCGGATGTAACGCCGATCACCGTCTCTTCGCCGAATCTCTTTCCCATGATCTGGAGACCTACGGGAAGTCCCTCGGCCGTAAAGCCGCAGGGTACGGACATCGCCGGGATACCGACTATGTTTACGAGTACCGTGCAGATATCGCCCAGATACATCTTCAGAGGATCCGAAAGGCTCTCGCCTTTCTTAAGAGCGGGTGTGGGCGCAACAGGACCCAGGACGGCATCGTACTTTGCGAATGCCTCGTCGAAAGCCTGCTTGATCAGGTTCTTTACCCTCAGCGCCTTGTTGTAGTAAGCATCGTAATAGCCTGAAGAGAGAACGAAATTGCCGAGCATGATCCTTCTCTTTACCTCGAGTCCGAAGCCCTCGCTCCTGGACTTGATGTAGAGCTGTCCCAGATCCTCGACACCCTCGGGTCTGTAGCCGTACTTAACACCGTCGTATCTGGAGAGGTTTGAACATGCCTCTGCCGTGCAGATGATGTAGTAAGTCGGGATGGCATATTTTATTATCGGCATGGAAAATGTCTCTACCGTCGCACCCTTTGACTTAAGGATTTCAACGGCATTAAGGACTGCCTTCCTGACGTCCTCATCGATGCCTTCGCTGATGTATTCTTCGGGAATGCCGAACTTCTTTCCGGCGAGGTCGTAATCTGCGATCTTTGCCATGTCGATCTTTTCGGACTCAAGTGAAGACTGGTCCTTCTGATCCTTGCCGCTGATGACGTTATAAACGGCAGCAATGTCTTCGGCCTTTCTGGCGATGGGTCCGATCTGGTCAAGCGAGGATGCGAAAGCGACAAGTCCGTATCTTGATACAGAGCCGTATGTGGGCTTGAGGCCCGTAACGCCGCAGAATGAAGCGGGTTGTCTTATCGATCCGCCCGTGTCGGAACCCAGTGCGACAGGTGCCAGAGCTGCGGCAACGCAAGCGGCGGAACCGCCTGACGAACCGCCCGGTACCCTGTCCTTATCCCATGGATTGGATGTGGCACCGAAATAACTCGTCTCGGTTGTAGAACCCATCGCGAACTCGTCCATGTTGGTCTTGCCCAGGATGATCATCCCGGCATCCTCTATCTTGCGGATAACCTCCGCATCGTAAGGCGGAACGAAATTTCCGAGCATCTTCGAAGCACACGTGGTCTTTATGCCCTTGGTGCAGATATTGTCTTTAATTGCGATCGGAACGCCTGCCAGAGGACCTGTCAGCGTACCTGCTTTAATGGCTGCGTCAGCCTCTGCGGCTTTAGCGAGGGCCTCGTCTCTAATGACGGTGATGTATGTCTTGTACTCGCCGTCAATCGCGTCGATCGCATCAAGGAAAGCCTTCGTCGCTTCAACGGAAGTGATCTTTCCCTCTTTTATGGCGGAGCCTATCTCAAGGGCTCCCATCTTACGGATCTCGATATCAGTCATAAGCGCCCCCTTAATCAAAGGTCTTCGGCACGAGGATCGTACCGTCCTTTGTCTCGGGTGCGTTCGACAATACCGCATCCCTCATATCACCGTTGGCGATAACATCATCACGCGTGACGTTCGCAACGCCTGCCGCATGGCTCAGGGGCTCGACGCCTTCAGTATCAAGCTCGCTCAGCTGGTCGAAATAGCCCAGGATGTCGCCTAAAGCCTTCTGTGTCTTTTCCTCATCTTCGGCGCTCAGCTCAAGTCTGCCGAGGCTCTCAAGATATTGGACCAAATCTTTGGTAATCTCCATGGAATTAAACTCCTAGTTCTCCATCTTAATCTATAACCTTAAGATTTTAGCATGACGCCTAATTATAATAAAGGGCTTGGGTGATACCACACCATAAAAAGAACCGCCTCAGCATCTGAGACGGTCCATAAGTAATCAGTTATTACGAAAAGCCATTACTCTTCGTCATCCGGATCGGAATCCTCAGAATCGGCATCATCAGGATCTGAATCGTCATCGTCTGAATCCTTACCGGGCTTCTTCCATGCGTCGGAGTCATCATCGTCGGAACCGCCGATAAAGTCCTCATCCTCATCCTCATCGTCCTCATCCTCGTCTCTCGAAGCCTTCTTCTTTGCAGGAGCCTTCTTTTCGGACTTTTCAGACTTATCGTTCTTGCCCTTTCCGGAATCGTTCTTTTTTCCGTCAGACTTTCCGGAAGAGGTATTGCCGCCATTCTTATTGTTCTTTACGGCATACATGATGAGTATGACGATGACTGCAGCAATGGCAACGCCTGCAAGTGTGATGAATACTACTACGAGCACATCTGCAGTGGACATGTTCTGTCCTGTCGGGTTGCCTGAAGCATCAGTCGGATCCGTGGGATAAGGATTGAAATCAGGACCTGTCGGGATAGCTTCATCCGGTACGGGTGTTGCGGTAGGTGCCGCAGGAGCCGGACCATATGTCTCATCCGTATGGAAGTCGTGGGACTTTGCATTGATCTCTTCGAGAATGGAATCGCTCAGTTCCTTGAGCGCGATCTGCTTGAGCGAATCGGTGATGCTCTTCTCGATTCCGAGATAACCTACTACGAAATAACCGTATTCGGGAGCGTAGATGATATCCATCTCACCCTCTGTCCTGCCTTCGCCGTAAGCCCATTCCTCAAACTTGGCAACCATCTGTCCCTTGGGAACGAGGATATCGCCCTGGTCACGGACAGTGCCGTTTTCGTAAGCAGTCTTTGCAAGACCCGTGAGGTCATTGATCGAAGAGCATGCGTCCTTCATGGCTTGTGCAGCCTTGAGGGCATTGTCCTTGTTGGTCTGATCGTCAGTCTCGGGAGCATAGAAAAGCGCATATCTGATGTTCGGAACGAAGGAGATCTGTTCCTGTGTTCCGAGATAACCGACTACATAGTAACCCCATTCGGGATCGTATACGACGTCAATGTCGCCCTTCTTCCTGCTGCTGTCATAAGCCCATGCTTCAAACTCTTCAGCCTCGGGAGTGATCTGTCCCTTGAAGAGGACAACGTCTCCGCCCTGATCGTAGAGCTTTCCGTCAGCATACGCCGTATCGATAAGATCCGTAAGGCTGTCGATGCCGGTGCATGCATCCTTCATTGCCGTAGCATCCGCGAGGGCAGTGTCCTTCGTCGTCTGGTCTGCGGATTCGGGCGCATAGAAGAGCGCATATCTGATATAGGGAGGATTCTTCTGTTCATCGGAGTAAACATAATCCTCACAGTACTTTTTCGAGTAAGCATCGGTGAGATAGTACTTCTCGACAACCTTTCTGAAGTTGACCTCATCATTGCCGGGACCGTAATAGAACTGAAGATATTCGTCCAGTGTCATGTTGGCGCTGGCAGCATTGCCCGTTTTCATGCTCTCCATGAGCGAATCGATATCGGCCAACGTGTCGTCCGAGAGCTTGACGCCCTCTTCTGCAGCCCTCTTGCAGAGGATGCATGACATCTCCAGTGAATTCTCGGCATATTCTACGAAATAATCACCCCATGTTCCGTAACCGTCGCCCGGATAATCGGCAGCGAGATCCAGATAATTCAGGGTCGTTGCAGGCGTGTAGCCCATGTTCGCGTAATTGCCGAGTTCTAGGAATGAGTTGATGAAGTAGAAGTTCGACTCATTTACCGGAATGGCCTCGCCATCGAAATAATACTGATGGTTCAGGTAGTTCACGAGCTGGTTGCCGTAGAGCTCTTCAAATGTCTCCGGCTCGCCGTTCTCGTTGTAAGCCAGTGCGGTCGCGCCCGGAAGGATCACGGATGCGGATACGGCCGCAGCCAGGATGATTGTGCTGATCTTTTTCATTTTCATGTAGTAGTTATCCTCTTGTAATCTTGCATGCATGCGGCGATCGTATCGTCCATGTCATAGTATTTGTATTTCCCCAAACGTCCTCCGAAAATGACGTTCCCGTCCGATGCGGCAAGTTCCTCATACTGCTTGTAGAGCCCGTTGTTCCTCTCGTTGTTGAGCGGATAGTAAGGCTCGTCACCGGGTTTCCATTCAGCCGGATACTCGTGCGTGATGACGGTGCCCTTGCCCTTGCCGAACTCGAAATGCTTGTGCTCCAGTATCCTCGTGAACGGCGTCTCGGCGTCGGTATAGTTTACTACAGCATTGCCCTGGAAGTCATCAGTATCGGGAAGATATTCAGTCTCAAACCTCAGACTCCTGTACTCGAGCTTGCCCAGCGAGTAATTATAATACTCATCAATCATTCCCGTATAGATTATCTTATTGGCAATTTTGTCCAGCGAATCCCTCTCCTTGAGGTAATCCACACCCAGTCTGACCTCGATGCCGCCGAGCATGTTCTCGATCCACTTCGTGTATCCGCCGACGGGAATGCCCTGATAATTATCGTTAAAGTAGTTGTTGTCGTATGTCAGTCTTACGGGAAGTCTCTTGATGATGAATGCGGGAAGCTCGGTCGCCTTTCTGCCCCACTGCTTCTCCGTATAGCCCTTGACGAGCTTTTCGTAGATGTCGGGACCGATGAGAGATATGGCCTGCTCCTCAAGATTCTGCGGCTCATCGACCTTGCCCAGAGCGATCTGCTCGTCGAGCTTTGCCCTTGCCTCGGCCGGAGTCACAACGCCCCACATCTTATTGAAGGTATACATATTAAAAGGCATCGAATAGAGCTCGCCCTTGTAGTTCGCTACCACGCAGTTGGTATAACGGTTGAACTCCGCGAACTTATTGGCGAAATCCCATACTTCCTTGTCGCTTGTGTGGAAGATGTGTGCTCCGTACTTATGAACGTTGATGCCGTTGACGTTTTCGGTATAGACATTGCCTGCCACATTCGGTCTTCTGTCGATAACGAGACACTTGTAACCGTCATCCGTTGCAAGACGTGCGAAAGTCGCACCATATAATCCCGCACCGACGATCAGGAAATCATATTCACCCATATTTATCCCTCCGATTATCTGAAAGTCCTGATAATAATACACTATTTGCGGAAATTCGCCTAATCTGAGGCGGTTGTGAAGCTTATTCCGGTCTGAATTTTCCGGCTGCCTTTTTGAAATTTACAAGCTTATCCGTTTCCTTGACGAGTTCCCTGAGTTTTGTGTAAGGCGAATATCTTACCGTCACTTCAAATCCGGCAAACGGCAGTCCCAAAGCCTCACTGTCCTTCCTGAGCGCATCGGTAAGTTCCTTATACTGCGCGATCAGACCGCAGGCCCAGTTTGCCCCGCACTTCAATTCATCCGACCCGTTCCTGACGGTGATGCTGCCTGCCGGGATCAGCGTTTCAGCGCCCGTAAGGCTCACGAAAACATCGTATCTGCCTTCTTCCAAAAGGAACTTGCCGTACTCCTCATCAAAGTAGGACAGTTCATGTGCATCAAAGGTGACAGTTACTTTCCTGCTGCTCCCCGCCTTTATCAGCTGCTTTTTAAACCCCTTGAGTTCAAAGGGCACGCGGGGCGTCAGAGGCTTATATTTCGAGACATAGACCTGAAGCACTGCCTTGCCATCGATCCTGCTCTTATTACTGATACCAGCGGTAACGCTTATCTTTCCGCCCCTGATGACCGGCGAGGTGCTGTTTACGGCAAATTTCGAATAGGAAAGTCCGTATCCGAATGGATAGAGCACTTTCATGTCACGCTTCGCGTAACCCCTGTAACCGACATAGATGTCCTCCCCGTATGTGCAGGTCAGGCTGTCGGGATAGCAGAGATATGCGGGAGTATCCTTATATGAACACGGGAATGTGCATGGAAGGGCGCCTGACGGATTGACCTTTCCCAAAAGGATGTCAGCCATAGCCTTTCCGCCCATCATGCCGGGATAGAATACGGCAAATACGGAATCCAAATGCTCTTCAAGACCTTCCAGTTCAACCGGTCCGGGTACATTCAGTATCAGGCAGATCCGGCCCTTTCCCTTATCTTTTGCAAGTTTCTTAATAAGTGACACGGTCTCTTTGTTCATTTTGAGATCAGGTCTGTCCGCACCTTCCGCAGACTCGATCGTCTCGATCACTATTGCCGTGGCGCCTTTCCGGAATGCCTCCCGATCCTTATAAAGCACGTTCCCGCTTCCAAGGACGGAGCCAAGCTCTGAAGAGAGCACCGTCGTCCTGTCGGTAAATACCTGTGCGCTCCCTGTTCCGTAGTCCCTGAAGCGGTCCGGTCCGAAGAAAACCACCTTTGCAGTGTTCTTAAGCGGCAGTCCGCCTTTGTTTTTGAGCATGACAATGCCCTCACAGGCAGCTTTGTAAGCAGCCTTGTCACCGGTCTTCTTATATTTCCCGGCTGTCAGTTCAGAAGGCGCTTTGCCGCCGGCAAACCGGTCGATCAGTTTGAGGACTCTTAACGCTGCTCCGTCGAGATCCTTCAAGGGAAGCCTGCCGTCTTCCACTGCCTTTACGATGTCCGAGGGATCCCACGGACCGGGCATGAAAAGATCCTGGCCCGAAGCCGCCGAATCACCGGTCTTCCCGGTGCATGCCGACCAGTCGGTTACGGTGACGCCTTTATAACCCCATTCATCCCTCAGGACATCTTTCAAAAGCCATGGATTTTCGGTGCACTTTTTCCCGTTTATCAGGGGATATGCGGTCATAAGAGTCGACGCTATCCTGCTGCAGGCTTCAAAGGCCGGAAAATATATTTCCCTTAATGCCCTCATGCATATCAGTTCATTAATGATGTTGCGGTTGATCTCAAGATTGTTGCACGCGAAATGCTTGACATCCGATGCGACTCCCATATCCTCAACGCCTCTGCACATCTCAGGCGCAAGGCTCTTTGCAAGGAACGGATCTTCGGAATAACCTTCAAAGAAACGCCCGCAGACAGGCTCTCTCAGGATATTCACATTTGGGGTCCCCAGAAGCACGCCTACGCGGTAGACCAGAGCCTCCATTCCCAGAGCCTTGCCGGTTTCATAGACCACATCAGGATCCCATGTTGAACCCAGCAGTATCCCGGGCGGATAACATCCGGGGGCAACATCTATCCCGCTTTTGTAATCAGTCAGAAGGACATCTATCTTATCCCTTAACTCCTTCTCCCTCTTAGTGAGTCTGTCCGTCTCATAGAAATAATGGATGACATTATAGAGTTCGCCGAATCCGTAATCTTTCGAAACATCCGTAAACTCATGCATCAGGAGATGCTCGTAATTAATTCCCGTGCCGCCGTCCTGCATGTTGAGTTCGGGGATATACCCCGCAGCTGACTCAAACCCGCCTATCGAAAAAGCGGTAGTCCCGCAAAGAAGCCTTGCCTTGTCGGCAACCGTCATGTTGTTCAGCAGTTTCTTAATATCCAATTTTCTAATGAAATAACCTTTCACAATATAACCGGTTTGAATAAACAGGTTCTGAAGTTCAGCAGTCTTTCCTTAGGGATTCAGACATATGCCCTCGCTGTCAAACTCATATGCCTTTCCGTTTATGGTAACTGTTGTGGAGCAGGCCATAACACCGTCAGTACCGAACCAATACCATATGCCGTCGATTCCGACCCATCTTGTTGCCATGACACCGCTGCTCAGGAAGTAGTAAGTCGTATCTCCTTCATAATAGAAACCGGTCTTCATCATGCCGTCACTTTTCATGAAGTACCATTTGCCGTTGTCCTTCAGCCATCCGGTCTTCATAGCGCCGTCCGGGATCGAGAAATAATACCATTCACCGTCTATCTTGTTCCAGCCTGTAGCCATGGAACCGTCTTTCGTAAAATAGTATGTATAGTCATTCTCATCATAGAATGTACCGCTAAACATAATGCCGTCTTCATCGAGATAGAACCACTTACCATTGATCTTGTTCCATCCGTCTGTTTTCATCACACCGGTCGCCGGATCGAAATAATACCATTCACCGTCTATCTTGTTCCAGCCTGTAGCCATGGAACCGTCTTTCGTAAAATAGTATGTATAGTCATTCTCATCATAGAATGTACCGCTAAACATAATGCCGTCTTCATCGAGATAGAACCACTTACCATTGATCTTGTTCCATCCGTCTGTTTTCATAACACCGGTCGAAGGATCGAAATAATACCAGTAATCGTCCACTTTCTGCCAGCCTGTAGCCATGTAGCCGTCTTTCGTAAAAAAGTATGTATAGTCATTCTCATCATAGAATGTACCGCTAAACATAATGCCGTCTTCATCGAGATAGAACCACTTACCATTGATCTTGTTCCATCCGTCTGTTTTCATAACACCGGTCGAAGGATCGAAATAATACCAGTAATCGTCCACTTTCTGCCAACCTTTAGCAAAAGTGCCTTCTTCCGTAATATAGTATGTCTTGTCATCCTCGCAATAGAATGCGGATGACCACATAGTACCATCGTCATAAAAGAGATATCTCTTGCCGTTGATCTCGAACCATCCGCCCTTTCTCATTTCACCGGATGAAGGATCGAAATAGTACCATTCGTCATCTACCCTGGCCCATCCTGTAGCCATGGCGCCCGAATCTGTCAGATAATATATCCTGCCGCCTTCTTCGTGCCAGCCTGTCACCATCATGCCTTCAGGGTCAACGTAATACCATTTGTTCTTATACCGGAACCATCTGTTCTCTACCAGCTTGCCTTCTTCATCGAAGTAAAACCAGTTATCATCGTATTCATACCAGCCCGGTCCGTGAGGAGCATAAGTATATGTATAAGTAACATCTTCCGTGATTACCGTTTTTTCATCCGGTACAACATCCCACTCACCTTCAACGAATGCGAAGTCAGGCATATTGCCGGCAGAAGGGATCATCTCTGCCGTAAGTTTCATATCATCGCCTTCAAGTGTTACAACGATTTCATCTGATGACTCGTCATTCCATGCGCCGTTTTCCACTACGAATCTTACTGTATAGGTGACAGGCATCTTGACCGCATCCGGAACAACGATCTCCACATCTGCCTCCGGTATTCCGTAAACCTGTATAAGCTCTTCACCCAATTTTGTTACGGTAATACCGTTAATCGTAATATCTTCAAAATCCTCAAAATAATAACCGGTATCCGCAGTATAGTAAACAGACTCCATTTCTCCGTTCAGCAGTCCGCTCTGAACCGTACTGCCGCTGGCAACCGCATTTGCACCACCTGTCAGCATTACTGTATAGCCTTCCTGTTTTTCCGCTTCATCTGCTGCCACATTCATTGACAGCTGCGGCAGGAAACATACCATTTCAGCCAAAATCAACAGAAAAGCCGTTATCTTTCTCAATGTCTTTTCCATATTACTTCCTCTTTTGTTTTTTCCTGATATTTAAATGATACTGATTAGGATAGCACTAAACCGGCGTGGTGATTCATATAAATCTGCCTGATTTAAAACTCCCTGGTAAAACAGGCCCCGCAGCATGCGCCACGGGGTCAGTTGATAATGAACAGTCAGTTTTACTTACTTTTATGAATTTGTAAGGATCGCAAACTTCAAAGTTGCCTGTACGGCTACCTTGCCGTTTACCGTTGCAACTGCCTCGCCGAGTCCGACGGGACCCTTTACAGCAGTGATCCTTGTCTCGAGCCTTACTGTATCACCGGGAACGACAGCTGCCTTGAACTTGCACTTGTCGATGCCTGCGAAAACAGCGATCTTGCCCTTAAAATCCTCTCTCGAGAGGATGGCTACGGCGCCTGCCTGTGCAAGAGCTTCAACCGTGATGACACCGGGAACTATCGGATAATCCGGGAAGTGTCCCCTGAAGAAGTACTCGTCATATGTGAAATTCTTATAAGCGATGCAGTATTCGCCCGGCTGATAATCCTCTACCCTGTCAATGAGAAGGAAGGGATGTCTGTGGGGGATGATCTTCATGATCTCCGTTGTGGTAAGCGCATTTGCCATAGAAAGGGATCCTCCTTATTCTTCAAACTTCTTAACGATCATGGAGGCATTGTGGCCGCCGAATCCCAAGTTGTTTGTCATAGCATAAACTATATCGCGATTCTTGGGTTCAATAAAGGTGTAATCAAGATCCATCTCGCCTTCGGCCTCTTTTGAACCTGCCGTAACGTGAACGTATCCGTCCTGGATGGCCTTAACGCAGGTGATGAGCTCCACGCCGCCAGCACCGCCCAATACGTGACCGATCATGGACTTTGTGGAGTTGATGGAGATGTTCTTTATATCTTCCTTGAACGCGTACTTCATCGCACGTGTCTCGAAAAGGTCGTTGTGGTGGGTTGATGTGCCGTGTGCATTGATGTAAGCGATATCGGACGGCTTGATGCCTGCTTCCTTCATCGCGATGATCATGGCCATGCCGGCGCCGGATCCGTCTTCAGCAGGTGAAGTGATGTGATATGCGTCGCATGTCGCGCCGTATCCGACAACCTCAGCAAGGATGTTTGCGCCTCTTGCCTTTGCGTGCTCATAAGATTCGAGAACGAGAACGCCTGAACCTTCACCGATCACGAATCCGTCTCTGTCCTTATCGAACGGTCTTGAAGCTGTCTCGGGATCCTCGTTGGTGGAAAGAGCCGTAAGAGCCGCAAATCCCTGTACGCCCGTCTTACATACGGCTGCCTCGCATCCGCCCGTGATCATTACGTCTGCATCGCCGAACTTAATAGCCTTGAATGCGTCACCGATTGAGTGAAGTCCTGTAGCGCATGCCGTAACAACACAGGTGTTGATGCCCTTCATTCCGTACTGGATGGCAATGTTGGCTGATGCCATATTTGCGATCATCATGGGGATGTACATGGGAGCGATCTTGCCGTTCTTCTCGTATCTGATCTGCTCTCTCTCGTGAGCCTGCATCGATCCGATACCGGAGCTTACGATGACACCGACTCTGTAAGGGTCTTCCTTTTCCATATCAAGACCTGCCTGCTCGATAGCTTCCTTTGCGGCAGCCAAAGCGAAATGAGCAAAGGGCTCCATACGCTTCATCGTCTTGAAATCCATATAGTTCTGAGGATCGAAATCCTTTACTTCGCATGCAAGCTTAACCTTGGAATTGCTCGCATCAAACTTTGTAATCGGCGCGGTAGCTGCCTTCCCTTTTTTGAGACCTTCCCAGAAAGCCTCTACGCTGTTACCAAGAGGGGTGATCGCACCCATGCCGGTTACTACAACTCTGTTTGCCATTTAATTAATTTCTCCGTGATTCTTATTTTCGTGATGCCGTAAAGGCAGTTGATTACATATGCATTCCGCCGTCAACGCTCAATACCTGACCTGTGATGTAAGAAGCGTCAGCAGAGCAGAGGAAATTAACCGCATTGGCGATGTCTTCGGGCTGTCCGTATCTCTTGAGAGGGATCATCTCGAAGATCGCTTCCTTCTGCTTGTCTGTGAGAACAGCCGTCATAGGTGTCTCAACATATCCGGGAGCGATTGCGTTGAAAGTGATGTTTCTTGAAGCCAGCTCTCTTGCACATGACTTTGTAACACCGATGATTCCTGCCTTTGAAGCGGAATAGTTGACCTGGCCTGCCTGTCCCTCAAGACCTACGATGGAAGAAATGCTTACGACTCTTCCTTCCCTCTTCTTCATCATGAAGGGCGTGCAGTGCTTGATGAAATTGAATGTACCCTTGAGGTTGACTGCGATGACGTCATCGAAATTCTGCTCTGTCATCTTGAGAAGCAGCGTATCTCTTGTGATGCCGGCGTTGTTTACGAGGATGTAGATGCCTCCGAAATCCTCATTGATCTGCGCTACCGTCTCGCCGACCTTCTCGAAATCAGCGACGTTGCACTGGTAAGCCTTAGCCTCAACGCCAAGTGCCTTTACCTCATCTTCACAGTCCTTGCTCATTTCGAGAGGGCATGCATCGACGATCGCGATGTTATATCCGCTCTTTGCGAGCCTGACTGCGATAGCTCTGCCGATACCTCTTGAAGCGCCTGTTACGATTGCTGTTTTTCCTGTAATCTCTGACATGATCTTTACCTCCTGATATCAGCCGAGTTTTTCCGCTAAGCTTTCGACATCTTCCGGTGTCGAAACGCCGATTACCCTTATAGACGGGACTGTCTTTCTGACAAAGCCCGCGATCGTCTTTCCGGGACCTACTTCTATGATGGTGTCAACGCCCATCTTCTCGAGTTCATAGAGAGTCTGCTCCCACTTTACGGGGCTGTACACCTGCTGCTTGAGCAGATCCTTTATCTGTGCCTTGTCCGTTACCTGCGCACCGTTGACGTTTGCCAGGTAAGGGATCTTCAGGTCGCTCAGTTCGACGCTCTCGAGTTCTTTGGCGAGCTTTTCGCCTGCGCCCTTGAGAAGCGGTGAATGGAACGGGCCTGATACATTGAGTTCAACGACCTTCTTTGCGCCTGCCTCCATGAGCTTGGGCATAGCCTCCTGAACCGCTTCCTTCTTTCCCGTGATGACGATCTGTCCGGGGCAGTTGAAGTTTGCGGGCCAGCAGCCTTCGATCGTGCTCGTGACGCTCTCGATCGTCTCCGCATCAAGTCCGATGACGGCAGCCATCGAGCCCTCGCCTGCAGGGACTTCGGAAGACATGAGCTTTCCCCTGATCCTCGTGAGCCTTACGGCGTCCTCAAAACTCATGGCGCCTGCAACATAGAGGCTGCAGTATTCGCCCAAAGAGAGGCCTGCCGTGACCTCAGGTCTGTAACCTGCGATCAGGAGAGCGTCCGTGATGATGCAGCATGCCGTAACGAGTGCGGGCTGCGTGTATTCCGTGATATTGATGTCGTCGTTGGGCTCAAAGAGGAGCTTGTTCATGTCGACTCCCGAAGCCTTTGTTGCTTCGGCGATCATGTCGGCATAGTGTTCGTCTGCTCTGACGAAACCTTCCGCCATTCCTACCTGCTGTACTCCCTGGCCCGGATAACAAAAAGCGATCTTCATTATGCTTCGAGCTTCCTTCCCATAAGTTTATCTGCCTGTTCGAACATTGATTCGATGATGACCTTTGCAGGTCTGATCTCATTGACAAGACCGGCGATCTGTCCTGCCATGAAAGTACCTTCCTTGGTATCTCCCTCAACAACAGCCTTGCGGAGACTTCCTACCGTAAGTCCCTCGAGCTCCTCGAAAGTTACCCCGCTCTGCTCCATCTCAAGATACTTGTTGGAAAGAGCATTTCTTATCTGTCTGACGGGATGGCCGTAAGATCTGCCGGTAACTCTTGTTGAGTTGTCCTTAGCCTTAATGACCATGTCCTTGTAGTTCTGATGAACATTTACTTCATCGCATGCACAGAAAACAGTACCGCACTGAACACCCTCGGCGCCGAGCATGAAAGCAGCAGCCACGCCTCTGCCGTCAGCGATACCGCCTGCGGCGATGACGGGGATGGATACTGCATCGACGACCTGGGGAACAAGTGTCATAGTCGTTGCCTCACCGATGTGTCCGCCGGACTCTGTACCCTCTGCAATGACCGCATCGGCACCGCACTGCTGCATTCTCTTGGCAAGAGCAACGCCTGCGATTACGGGAACAACGATGATGCCCGCTTTCTTCCACATAGCCATGTATTTCTCAGGTGATCCTGCACCTGTTGTTACGACCTTAACCTTCTCCTCTGCGATGACCTTTGCAATCTCGGGAGCTCTGGGGTTCATGAGCATGAGGTTTACGCCGAACGGCTTGTCTGTTGCTTCACGGCACTTCTTGATCTGGTCACGGAGCCAGTTCTCGTCAGCACCGCCGACGCCGATGATGCCAAGTCCGCCTGCCTCTGAAACTGCTGCAGCAATGTGCCAGTCAGCAACCCAGGCCATACCGCCCTGGAAAATAGGATATTTAATTCCGATCAAATCTGTGATCCTGGTCATAATCTTATATCTCCTTTTTCACTGATTAACTTTAGTAAACAATATAGTTAGCATCCCATGTGAGGCCTGCGCCAAAACTTGCGAGCACGAGCTTCATTCCGGGCTTGAGCCTTCCGTCCTGCTTCATTTCGGTAAGTAGCATCGGAATGCTCGCAGATGAAACATTGCCGTAATTCATGATGTTCATTGGGAACTTAGCCCTGTCGATCCCGAGCTTTTTAGCAGTAGCTTCGATGATGCGCGCATTTGCCTGGTGGAGGATAAAGTAATCCACGTCATTCTCGAGATCAAAGCTGTACTTCTCAGCAAGATCCTTGATTATCTGAGGAACTTCCGATACTGCAAACTTAAATACTTCTCTTCCCTGCATGTAGAAAGCAGTTGCTGTCTTGAAGCCTTCTTCCTCCCACCTGTCGGGCTGTCTTGCAGCCTCGCATCTGAGGCAGTCGCTTCTATATCCTGAAGATCTCATGATGAACTCGTTACGCTTGATATCCTCAGCCTTAAGAACCGCAGCACCTGCACCGTCGCCAAAGAGGATACATGTTCCTCTGTCCTCATAGTTCGCAAAATTCGAATTGCACTCGGTACCGATTACAAGAGCAGTCTTGGAGTTGCCTGACTCGATAAAACCCTGAACAGTATTGAATGCAACGATGAAGCCGGGACATGCGCATACAACGTCAAAGCATCCGCAATTCTCGGTTACGCCCAGTTCTCTCTGAACGATGCAGGATAAAGCAGGTATAACGCTGTCTGATGTAGTGGATGCCGTTACGATGAGGTCGATGTCCTTGGGATCTATCCCCGCATCCTCTACGGCTTTCTTTGCAGCCTCGACAGCCATCGTTGACGGCTTCTCAGTAATGTGGTCTGCAATATGTCTTTCCTTGATACCGGTACGCTCTGTGATCCACTCGTCGCTCGTATCCAGAAATTTCGCAAAGTCGTCATTGGTTACGACCTTTTTCGGTAAATACGATCCGAGTCCTATGATTCTTCCTGTCATTACTAAAACCTCTTTATTCTATCCCTTTGAGAAGCCCGGATCATGAACATGCCGGCTCCCCAAACTAAATAGTTTGATTGTCAAAGTATTTCACAGGTACCGTTTTTTGTCAAGTGTAAAGCTCCCGCGGGATACCCCGCACAAGAAACGGGCCAGATATCACTCGAGCGTTATCGATGCAAACAGCCTTAATCCAGGTGATGAATTTACTGACCTTCCGGAGTGCTACGTTATATTCATCACCGAAAATGACGTGCTTGAAAAAGACAGAATAGAGAATGCTAAAAAGATGATTAATGATGGCTCGTTATCACTCGAGAAGATTGCAGAGTTTTCCGGCCTCTCAATCGAAAAAGTCAGAGAGCTTGCCGGTAATAAGTCAGCATAATCTATTTACAGTGTGTTTATCAGTCATTAATTAGGGTTGCGGAAATTTCCGCAACCCTAATTGCTGCTTCAATAAAGCAAGAAATCTTACGGATTCGTGCAGTAGCCTTTAGCATCAAATTTATATAGCTTGCCGTCGATCTTCCAGGTGCCGTTCTTTGCATACCATCCGGCTGTATCCTGATAGTACCAGCCCTTGGAATTCTTCTTCCAACTTGCTCTTGAAGTATAAGTCCATGTGCCGTTTGTATTGAACCAGTAACCGTTCCAGTATTCCTCTACTGCCATATATCCATCAGGTTTGAAGAAATACCATTTGTTATCGATCTTAAGCCACTGGTTCTTAGGATACCAACCGTTGGCATCCTGAAAATAAGTGCCCTTGGTATCAGACTTCCATGAAGCTTTGTATTTGTAAGTCCAAACTCCGTTCTTATCAAGATAGTATCCGTCGATATATTCATCAGATGCCATTTCACCGTTGGATTTGAAATAGTAGTCCTTGCCGCCTATCCTCTGCCAGCCGGTCTTCATCTTTCCGTTGACGTCAAAGTAATACCATCCACCGGATATCTGCTGCCAGCCTGTTGCCATCTCACCCGTTGATCTCAAATAGAACCAGGCGCCGCCTTCTTTAATCCAACCGGTCTGCACAAACCCGTTGGCATCAGAGTAATACCAGTTGCTGCCGACCTTGAACCAGCCTGTTGCAATGGTTGCATCATCTTTCAAGTATATCCAGTTATTGTTTATTTTGTTCCAGCCGTATGCAGTAATAAGCGTTACTGAACGGTCGATTATAAAACCATTGTCGCTGCTGGAAGAAAAATCATGTCCATAATAAATAGCTGAATCAGGCAAACCGGTTAATTTTCTAGGATATACACCAGTCGTAAATGCTTCCAGCAAATACTGGTTATCCCCAATAAATAGATATTTAAGGGAGTTGTTGAAACACCTCAGTTGTTTCAATGCGGAATTCTTTCTGAGATCAAGACCTGAGAGCTGGTTGTTGTAGCATAATAACTCCCTCAGCACAGTATTCCGGCTCAGATCAAGACTTTTAAGCTGATTCTTCTCACACGATAAAAAAGTCAGAGCGGTATTCCTGCTTAGATCAAGTTCCTGAAGTTTGTTATCACTACAATTCAAATACGTTAAACCGGTATTTTTACTCACATCAAGGCTGGTCAGCTGGTTGTAATGGCAGTCAATATGTGTCAGAGCCGTATTTCTTCTCAGATCAAGGCTTGACACTTTCAGATCCGCGCAATCCAATTCTTTCAAATATATGTTCCTGCTCACATCAAGACTGGTAATCAGGTTATATGAACAGACGAGTTCCGTCAGTGCTGTGTTCTTACTAACATCGAGGCTTGTCAGCTTATTGGAGTGGCATCTGAGCTCTTTCAGTTCGGTATTCTTACTCAAATCAAGGCTTGTGATCTTATTGTTGAAACAATAGAGGTATTCAAGGGAAGTAAAATATTCAATACCTTTCATATCTGTAATGGAACAGAATACAACATAAATAGATTTGACTTTGCTGATCTCCGAATCACTTAAGAAACCGTTGCCGTCTTTATCACATTCTTTAGATACATAACTTCTGAAATTCTCATCCGGGAAATTAGTCTCATTGATCTCAATTCCCGAAGCGGCATTGACCGTAACAGTTGCCTCGGGAAGACTAAAGAACACAAATATAGCTAATGCCGCAGCAAGAACAGATACAAGGAGCTTAAGACTTTTTGCTTCCATCAACCTCTCCAACTTTCTTTTTAAAATATAGAATTACCTGTTTGCAGATTATCGCATCTTTTTATCTTGTTGTGAACAAAACTTCTGCAACACAAAAGGTGTACCCGGTAATACGAAGTAATCCCATATGTCGCTGAAGCATAAATAACCGGCTCAGGCAAATATCCACCTAAGCCGGCCATAGTCAAATTAAATAGTTTTCTTACGGATTCGTGCAGTAGCCTTTAGCATCGAAATTGTAGTTCTTGCCATCGATCTTCCAAGTGCCGTTCTTTGCATACCATCCGGACGTATCCTGATAGTACCAGCCCTTTGAATTCTTCTTCCAAGAAGATCTCGGTTTGTATGTCCATGCACCACTCTTATCCAGATAGTATCCGTCGATATATTCATCAGAAGCCATCGAGCCATTCGACTTGAAGTAATAATCCTTGCTGCCAATCTTCTGCCAACCTTTTGCCATCTTCCCGTTAGTGCCGAAGTAGTACCAGATCTCACCTATCTCTTGCCACCCTGTTGCCATGACACCGGAAGATTTCAGGTAATACCATATGCCGCCGTCTTCGATCCAACCGGTCTGCATAACACCGTTTCTATTTAAGAAAAACCAGCTGCTATCTATTTTCTGCCAGCCTGTAACCATGTAACCGGAAGCATCAAAGTAATACCACTTTTTATCTATGTTTTCCCACCGGGATACAGGATAAGAACCGTCAGAATAACGATACCACCAGCCTTTGCTGTCCTGTACCCACTCATTTTTCAAATAATGGATATATGTTCCTTTAAAAAGCACAGTCATTGATTCTGCATATAATTCCACAGGTTCACCATAAGGATCATCTGGAGAGTAACGTTGCATATATGTAGCAGATGTTATTGCTATCTTATCCCAATCATTTTTAGTGCCGGTAAAATAAATATCTTTAACTGGAGATTTATAAAAAGCACCGGCAGAAACACGCTTAACTCCGGCTGAGAAATACACAGTTGTAAGATTAGGACAATAACTGAATGCCCAATCAGGTACAGTCGATATATTATCAGATAACTTAATAGTGTTCAGACAGTCACAACTTGAAAATGCTCCTTTTCCAATTGACGTTACTGAATTCGGAATCGTTACTGATCTAAGACTATCACAATTTTCAAATGCACTGTTTCCAATTGACTTTACTGAATCCGGAATCGTTACTGAACTAAGACTATCACAATCTATAAATGCTTCCTCTGCGATCGAAGTAACTGATGAAGGGATAACTATTGATTCTATTCCTGTTCCTGCAAGCAAGCCTTTGTAAGCGTAATCAGCAAGAGAATCGGGAAGATTGACTGTTTTCAGGCTGGTGCACCCGCCAAAGGGCTGTTTTCCGAAGGTTGTAACAGAATCAGGAATAGTTATTGATTTGAGGCTTACACAACTAGAAAATGCATAAGTTCCAATTGAAGTAACTGAATCTGGAATTGTTACTGATTGAAGTCTTTCACAGCTTTGAAATGCATAAGCTCCAATTGAAGTAACTGAATCAGGAATTGTTATTGATTCAAGATTTGTGCATCCGGCAAATGCATAGGTTCCTAATGAAGCGACAGGAACTGATATGTCAACAGTTTTCAGATAATAGAAATCACCAAAATCACCGCTGACCAATTCGATACTGTTATATTGTGAATCGGCTGCCTTCTTTATTTTCAAAGAGGTTGATAAATCTATTACAATTACCGCGTACTCAATATTGTTCTTAACTTTCAATGTATTTGATCTGCAATAAACCGTTAATTCACCGCCGGAGGAAAGTTCCCAGTCGAAGGAATCATTGCTGCCTTTTGCACTTTCAATCAAACCTTGGGAGTTAAACGTAAATCCGTCTACCGTTGTATCGTGAGCCATTTTGCCTGACGGATAAAAGTAATACCACTCATTATTAATCTTAGACCAGTCGGTCTCCATTCCGTACCAATCAAAATAATACCATTCACCGGCAATCTTATTCCAACCTTCTGCCCTCTTGCCAGAAGAGAAAAAGTAATACCACTCATCACCAATCTCCTGCCAGCCGGTTGCCATCTCGCCCGTTGGGAGAAGATAATACCTACTATCATCTTCTTCAATATAAAGCCAGCCGGTTACCATTTTGCCATCTTCATCGTAGTAATACCATTTGCCGTCTTTCTCCTGCCAGCCGGTCGCTGAATCTCCGTCAGCCAGAACGGCCAGCGAAAATAACGAAGCAGTGATCAAAACAGATATAAATGTAACTAAAAGCTTTAATGACCTTCTCATTTTCCATGCCTCCGAAGAAAACTTTACAGATTCGTGCAGTAACCTTCCGCGTTGAAATTAAATATCATTCCTTGTATTAATAGAAAAGCCGCAGGCCGCGGCTTTTTTAGACTAATTTTCGAATCTGCTCGCAGCCCATCCGCCTTCGTTTAAATGGGAACTTGTAAGGTTAGCAAATCCCTCGGGTGAAAGGAGTGGGATCTGTAGTTTCCTGATCGTCTCGGGATCGAGCTTAAAGTCATTGGCACAATATTCTGCACCAGCCTTCTTTAGATCGTCGAGATATACCCTGATCTGCCTTTTAGCTTTGCCCGTCATGAAGACTTCACCCATGGGACATAAGATGCATGTATATCTGTCTCTTCCGCCGCAGATCAAGTCATACTGTGCGAGAAGTGCAGGATAAACGGGTTCGAGTTCCACATAACCGCAGGAGCTGATTATGACGAATTTCTTTTCGAAAATGGACGGATCTCTCATCTTGTTGAATGTCTGGCCGTCATCAGACCTCGTGCCCATGTAGGGCTCTGCAAGAGAAAGGCATCTGTCGGTGACTGCCTTGAGCTGTGAAGGCATGCCGTAGAAATACAGCGGGAAACTCTCGATGATGACATCCGCTTCCTTGATGGCAGCGATTATCTCAGCCATGTCATCCTTAATGGCGCATGTTCCGTCAGAAGATGCCCAGCATGCAAAGCAGCCTCTGCAGGGCTTAATATCCTTTGCATAGATATCTATCCTTTTGACTTCCGTGCCTTCAGGGAACCCGGAAACAAAGGCATTCGTTACGTTGAGCGTGTTGCTGCGTTCTATCTTGGGACTGCCGTTTAAGATAAGTACTTTCATCTTTACAGACTAAGACCTCCGTCAAGGACAATGACCTGGCCTGTCATGTATGAGAAAGCATCACTGACAAGGCTTGCAACACAGTTGGCAACATCTTCGGCAGAGCCGAATCTCTTCATGGGAACGCTCTCAAGATATTTCTCAGCCAGATCGCCGGGGATGGACTTGATCATGTCCGTACCGACAAATCCGGGAGCTACGGCATTTACCTGGATGCCGTAGGGAGCGAGCTCTTTTGCCATCGTCTGGGTCATGGAATTGACTGCGCCTTTTGTAGCGCTGTAGACGGTCTGGCCGGGCACTGCGAGGATGGAACTAACGGAAGACACATTGATTATCTTTCCGCTCTTTTGAGAACACATCTTAAGGCTTGCCGCCTGTGCGCAGTTGATATAACCCTTGATGTTGATGGAAAGGCTCCTCTCGAGAGAGTCCGGTCTGATCATGAGAAGATAAGCATCATCGACGACTCCCGCATTGTTTACAAGGACATTGATAGTCTCAAAAGCCTTCTTGATCTCCTTGAACATCGCCTTTACCTGGGCGATATCGGATGTGTCTGCCTTGTAGATCTCACAGTTTACGCCGAGAGCCTTGATTTCTTCCTGTGCAGCCTTTGCCGCATCATCGTTGCTCGCGTAATTGAGGGCTATGTCATAGCCTTCCTGAGCGAGTCGGAGCGCGATTGCCTTGCCTATTCCTCTTGAGCCGCCTGTTACAACTGCTGTTTTGCTCATACTGATGTCCTCTTTCTCACGCCTTTGTAAGAAGCAATGCCGAATAGAGTGCGCTCGTTCCGCATGAGACAGCTATTCCGTTCTCGAACTTTCCGTCATGGATATCCTGTGCAAGTTTTGCGAACTGGAGTGATGCGGATGCAGCTCTTGCTTCACCGAATTCTTTCTTTATGAGTTTTACTTCGATACCGTCTCCGAAGATCTTCTTATAAACTTCCTTCTCAAAATCATCCAGCTTAGTGCTTCCGTTACCGAAGCCATAAATGCATGAAATGTCTTCGGCCTTAAGACCTGCTTCTTCCAAAACGTTTTCAATGACTTTGGTAAGAGCTGTCTCTGAAAGTCTCGAATTATTCAGCCTGTCACCCGAGGTGTCTCTCGCGGAAGAGAAGCCGGCGATCTTCGCATAACGCTTTGCGCCTCTTTCCGCCGCGCTGGAATCCTTCTCGATAACACATGTAACAGAACCTTCACCAAGTGTCACGCCTTCGCCGGTAAGACCAAGGTCATTATATAGATCAATGTCTATATCAGTGCATTCATCCGTTCCTGAAGCCAGCATTATGTTCTCGTAACCGAACATGATGGCGCCTGCAGCAGCGCAGATGCTCTGAAGGCCGGACTGGAAACCGTTGGCAATGGTAACGTTATAACCCTTGATGCCGGTAAAGATGCTCAGGTATCCGCCTGCAGCATTGTAAACGGTGTTCGGGAAAGCGAACGCGCTTCCCTTCTCGATGCCTTCCCTGATTATCTCCTTCTGGAAGTTTGCAATCTCGGTCATCGGTCCGTCTGTGGTTCCGATGCAGATTCCGATCTTATCCTCATTTTCTCCGTTTACAGTGATGCCGGCATCTTCGAGAGCCTTGACTCCGCTTAAGAGCTGAAGCTGTGAGAGCCTGTCGAGCTTTCTTAAGAAAGCTGTCTTTACACCGTAGGATTTGAACGTATCGCCGTCCATCTTAACTGTATAAGTGTTGGTGGCTTCATCGAGCTCACCTGCTGCGATGCCGATGCCGGTAACATATAAGTCCTGCTTGGGACACAGAAGATTGAGCTTATTTGGATCTTTAGCGAAAACGATGCTCGCATTATTGCCTCCAAAAGCAAAAGAATTGGACATCGCATATTTGACGTCAGCTCTCTCGCGGGGAGTATTCGCAATAAAATCGATATCGCCGGATTTCTCCTTAAGGACCTTGAGATCCTCGTCGGAATAACCCGTCGTTGGCGGGAGCTTACACTCCGTTAATGCCTTTACGGTCAACACGGCTTCTATAGCACCTGCTGCGCCGAGGCAGTGGCCGGTCATGGACTTCGTCGAACTGACTGATACGTGATCGTTGTCGGCAAAAGATGTTCTTAATGACAGGAACTCTGACTCATCGTTCTTGGCCGTTCCCGTACCGTGTGCATTGACATAATCTATGTCAGTAAAATCAAGACCTGAATTCTTTATGGCACGTCTGATAACGCTCATCTGGCCTTCGCCGTCAGGTCTGGGGGCTGTGATGTGATAAGCATCGGAACTTACGCCTGAACCCAGAACATCACAGTATATCTTGGCGCCTCTTGCAACCGCATGCTCGTAACTCTCTACGACGAGCACGCCAGCACCCTCACCCAGGGTAATGCCCTGGCTGTGGTTAAACGGTGAGCAATCATTGGAGTCCAAAGCCCTTAAGGCATGGAAACCCGAGAAAGCGAGCGAAGAGAATGAATCACATCCGCCGGCAAGGAATATCTCGCCCTTGCCGCCTCTTATGAGGTCGATCGCCATGGCAACGCTCAATGTGCCTGCGGCACAAGCGTTGACTATGTTTGCGGTTATGCCTCCGCAGTTATAGTAGTCAGCTACATTTCCGGCGATGACCGTGGCAGGCATAGCCTTAAGATCTTCTATATCGCCCTTCTCACCCTTGCTTTTCTGAACGTAGTATTTCTCTACACAGGCTGCTCCAGCGATGCAGCTTCCGAGGATAACGCCTATCTTGGCTGCATCTTCCGAATCAGCGGAGATGCCGGCATCAGCCATGGCTTCCCCTGCAGCCTTTATGCCGAGAGCAGTGGTCCTGTCGTATCTGCCTTTTGCAAGCTGTTCATTGGTAAGGGGTACTTCCGCACCCTTATGCGAATAGCAATTGGAGGTATCAAAACCTTTAACGTCAGCAATACCGGATCTGCCCTTAAGTGCTGATTCAAAACACTCTTCAGTATCGCTGCCGATAGCGCATACGAGGCCTAAGCCCGTAATAACGCAGCGGCGTTCATTCATCAGCATTTTCAGTCCTCTTTATGTGCTTCAACAAAAGCCGTAAGTGTCTCGATGGAACGGAAATCTTCCCTGGTAGCGCCTGCACCTGAAATATCCACACCGAAGAGGTTCTCGATGCCTACGATGATCTCGATGGAATCGATGGAATCAAGTCCGATGTCCTCACCGAAAAGCTCTGAATCGTACTCGAGCTCATCTGCCGGTATCCTGAGTCTTTCTACCAGCATTCCCTTGATCTTCTCGGCGATCTCATTATTCATTTCCAAAATCCTCCTAAAATATATAAATAAAAACTACTGAATAACCTTACACTATGTTGCCCTGTTTTTCCAACGAAACGGAATAAAAGTGCAAAATCACGTTGAATCTTCTAAGTTCTTTTAACGACATCTTACATCTCCAGCCCCACGAGGATACCCACAGAGTGTCGCCCTCAAGCCCTGTTATCGTGACCCAGTGATATCCGCACATGGTCTTGTGACCTGTCGGCGTCTCGACCGACACGTTGTTGAAAGGTGCCGTGATAAGCATTACCAGAGGGTCTCCAGTCTCAAGATACTTGGGGATCTTCTCCCACCATTTGAACCTGAAGGGCTTTATCTTTACGGTCAGACCCTCCTTCGCCCCAAGCTTTCTGACGCCTCTTTTGAACCTGCCGGCGCTGACGCCGAAGCTCCCGAGGAACTCCTTGCCGAAGAGCTTTCTTGGCTCCCTGTTCTTGCCGACGGTTATAGGTCTTATGTAGTCTTTGGCTTCGAAGAACCTGTCGAAATACTCCTCCCTGGGCATTTTTTCTTCGCCCTTGAGTCTCATTATGCAGTCGAGGCCGGCAATTATCCCGCACCCGCTGTTGAGGAGCATCTTGTCCGGAAGCCACATCTGGCTCCCGCCGTACGACTCGACTCCGAATTTATCCACTATCTTAGGCGGCAAACTCATCTTAACAACACCTCACACCATGCGCCTTCCAAAGGCATTCCCGTAAGTTCAATGGCTCCCGCTTCCTTTAACTTCTTGCGGCTCTCATATACGGCGCCCTTCCTGGGAATCGGAGCCATGTAGCACTCCTTCCCTTCTTTGGTCCAGCGCTCAACCAGGGATATGAGGTCTTCGGAAGCAGTGCCCGAGTGGTTGCAGCAGATCAGTACTCTGTCAAAATCCCCGTCAGCAGCAACGTTTCCGGGAACGGCGCTGACTGTAAGTATTTTGGGAAGTTTCTTTGTAAAGAAATCCGGATGTTCCTTCGGATGAAATGTCGATCCGTCCCTGTATTCGCTGTATATTCCGTAGATGTCGGGCGACATTATGAGGTGCGCCTGATAGAGCTGATGCTCGCCATTATCGTCTCTGAAAACGACGCCGGTCCTGCCTTCCTCGAGGCACTGAACCGCATACATCAGATTGCCCGAAGCCTCCTTCGGATCAATGTCGGGAGCATGCATGGCGCCGGTTATTACATAAGGAATGTTTATTCCCGACAACACCCTTGCTGCGAGCTGCGCGAAAAAAGCACATGTGTCGGTGCCGTGCGTTATCAGGACGCCGTCGTATTTGGACTTTTTTGTCTCCTCGATGATCTTCTTCAATGCGTTCCTGTAAAGTTCCGGTGTCGCATTCTCTGAAGAATATGTCTCAAACTCAGGGATTATGAATTCGTTGAACGGAAAATTTTCTATAAGGAACTCACGGACAAAAGATGGTTTGCCGAGTTTAATTGTTCCTGACACACAATAAGAAGAGATCGTACCTCCGAGCATCGCGCCTAATATCCGCATATCCGTTTCCTTCCGAAGCTTAATTAGAGTAAAATTATCCATAGCAATTATAATTCAGGAGCAGTTTTATGAGAATAGCAAGCTGGAACGTTAACGGTATCAGAGCAGTCGCAACAAAGGGATTTGCCGAAAGCCTCGAAAAGATCGGCGCCGACGTGATAGGCATCCAGGAGATCAAGGCGATGAGAGATCAGCTTGGACCTGAGATCACTGACATCCCGGGCTACAGGAGCTGGTTCTACTCCGCCGAACGCAAAGGCTATTCAGGAACCGCCCTATATTCAAAGATCGAGCCCGTAAGCGTCGAATTCGGCTTCGGCGTCGAGGAGTTCGACCATGAGGGACGCGTGATAAAGGCTGATTTCGGTGATTTCGTGCTCTATAACATCTACTTTCCGAATGGCGGCAGGGGCGACGACTTCGTCAAGTTCAAGCTGAGATTCTACGACTGCTTCTTAGACCAGGTCGATGAGCTCAAAGCAAAGGGCAAGGAGGTCATCTGCTGCGGCGACGTCAACACCGCGCACAAGGAGATCGACCTGTCGAACCCCAAGGCAAACTCAAAGATCTCAGGGTTCCTTCCTGAAGAGCGCGCTTATATGAACAAGGTCATCGAAAGAGGCCTTACTGACACCTTCAGGATGCTCCATCCCGACGATAAGGAATGCTACACGTGGTGGTCCTACAAGACGGCCGCAAGAGAGCGTAACGTAGGCTGGAGGATCGACTATTTCTTTACGACAGACGGCCTCAACTCCCGCGTTAAGGAGTCGAACATGATGACGGATATCATGGGATCCGACCACTGCCCTATCTATCTCGATCTTAAGTGAGTAAGCTGATCAGCTGTCGCTGTCCTTAATGCCGACCGTATTCTCGGTCATGAGATGTCCGTTGATTTCGAGGTTGGTAAGTGAGCCCGTAGAGCGGAAATCCATGCTCTCCATATGTTCCGGAATGGAAAGGCCCGTAAAGATGGCGCCTTCCGTCTTTGAGTTGGATACCCTGATCTTGACGTTCTTATCCATGCCCCTGTAGATGCCGGAGTGTGTGCCTCCGAGATCGACCCTCAGTGTTACGAAATCGATGGAAACATTAGTGGGCGCGGCCGTACCGGATCCAATAACGGTGATATCGTGCGCCTTGGACTTCGCGGTAATGGTCGCAC
This sequence comes from uncultured Clostridia bacterium, assembly GCA_947167045.1. Taxonomy (GTDB): domain Bacteria; phylum Bacillota; class Clostridia; order Saccharofermentanales; family Saccharofermentanaceae; genus Saccharofermentans. Next base: position 78,168 of record CAMVGO010000002.1, on the reverse strand, counting down.
TGTAGATCCTTACCTGGAGCTTCTCGCTGTGCTTTGAACCGATCATGACTATCTCGGCTCCCTCGAAATCCAAGTTCACCGACGAGTGCTCGATCATCAGGTCGCATCTGCCCATGACGGAACCGATACCCACAGCATACTGCGCTACGCTCTTTATGCCTACATAGCAGTTACTTATGAGCGGTTCGATGTCGCCGGAATTCGATCCGATGGCGACCGCGTGCTGGCCCATGAGGTTGATCTTGTACATACCCCTTCTGACGATGATGTGTCCGCCGAGGCCGCTTCCGATGGCAACGCTCTTGCTGGCATTGACCGATATCTCTATCTGCCCGTCCTGATCGAAGATGAGGTCTCCATGATAGGAATCCATGTCATTTCCGATGCCGAACGTCTCGACTCCGGTCGAACCGATCGACAGATTACCGGTGCCTTCAAACGTAAGCGTGGAAGTCGGTGATACCTTGATGCCTCCTCCGGACAGTACATTGACGCCGGTAAGCGAGAGAACTACTTCACAGTCGTCGCCGATATTAATTGCCGCATCGTGCATCCTGCCCGTAAACGAGCAGTTCTCAATGGCGATCTTACCCTTGTAACCGCTCTCGATCTCGAGACTGATCACAGCATCGTCGCCCGGAACGCCCAGGATATGAAGATCCCTGTGGGTGACATGTCCGGACGTGACGTGAATGGTGTTATAGCCTTCCTTTATGAGGATCGGGAGCGAGATCCTTGCTTCCCTTCCTGCGACATAGTCTCTTCTCGTGCGGTTCCTTGCCTTGCCCGAGCTGTAACGGACGATCTCTTCCTTGATCTCGGGAGCTATCTCCTTGATGATCTTCTCGGAAGGACGCGCGGTGTAGTAGCCCTGGATGAGGTCGATGCCGAGGTTGATGACTGTCTCGATCTCCTCTGTCGTCTCGATGCCTTCGGCGAGAGCCATGATGTTATTGTCGTGTGAGAACTCGATGATGTCCTTTACGAAATGCTGCTTTTGCGGTGAATCCTGGATGTTTGCCAGGAGCGCCCTGTCGATCTTTACATAGTTCGGCATGTAGCGCAGGAGGTTGCTGACGTTGGAGTAACCTGTGCCGTAGTCGTCGACCGCGGTCTCAAAACCGAATGCCTGATACTCCCTCTTCATGTCGGCAAGTTCCTTGTCATCGATCTCAGACTGCTCGGTAAACTCGACTACGAGCTTGCCCTGAAGAGCCTTTGCCATCTCTGAGATGTTATCCATGTCCTCCTTCTTCAGGCGCTGGCCCGGAATGGAGTTGATGAATATCTTGGCCTCAGGATCGAACTTGCCTCTGTTTTCCATGACATAGCTTAAGACATTATGGAATGTGGCATATTCGATATCGTACAGCCTGTTGAAGAAACCTGCGTACTTGATAACCAGGAGCGGCTGCACATAAGGATTCGTGTCGGCTCTCATCAGTGCTTCGTAAGCATAGATCTCGCCTGTGCGCGCATTTACGATAGGCTGGAAATGGTAGTTGATCCTGTTCTTGTCGAGGATCTCGTTTACGACCTTTGCCTCCTCGATCTGCGACTCGTCGAAGCCGTCCGCGTTCATCTTCTGGAAATTGAGTTTCTGTCCGTTCTTTCTTGAAAGCGCAACGCTTACAAGGCTCTCGTAATCTGACTTCGTCTTCGGTCTTCCGTCGGAAGTGCCGTAATATACCTCGAGTTTTCTCGACCCTTCGCCAAGGGATGCGTTATACTCCTCGATCTTTTCGTAGAGAGCCTTGACCCTCTGCTCAAGGCATTGCATGACATCTTCGTCTTTGCCCATGACTTCGAGCGCGACCATCTCGCCGTTGCCCATGCAGTAGATGCGCCCGCGGGAGAATACCTCGTCCATGAAATGCCCCATGCTGATGATGGCATTGTCGCCTGCGGACCTTCCGTTCTCGTTGTTGATCTTCGAAAGGTTCTTGATGTCGACGGCAAGCACTCCGACCTGCTCTTCTTCCCTCAGCGGATTCATTATTATGATTTCTTCCGTCTGCCGGAGGAAGCCGTTGTAATTGTAGATACCTGTGAGCGGGTCTCTTACGAGGCTCGCTTCGAGCTTCTTGTTGATTGCGATGAGCTCGTCATATCTTCTGAAGTTCTCAAGGCCCCTCATAATGCTGTGGAGCCAGAAACGGTAGGATTTCTTGTAAGATCTCGGTTCCGTATAAGACAGTACCGCGTAGCCGAACGTCGATTCCTCAAAATGCAACGGCGTGAAGAAGAATGCCTCGGGCTTCATCCTCTCGCTGTCGAGCCTCGGGATAAGAACGTGCCTGTCGAAATAGACGTCGTCGCTTACCCTGTCGAGGCTCAGCCTCTCCTCACGGCACGCGATGACGTGCATCATCTTTTTGGTAAAGAACCTGTCAACGTCCGAGAGCCTCTCGGGAGAGATCCTCGAATCGTCGATGGCTCCGGACATGGCCTTAGCCTTCTGCTGCCACTTGTCGTTCAGGCAGATGCTGAAGCTCTCAAATTCTCTTATCTGGAAAACATACGAGAATGTCGTTTTCGCGAGACCGTCAAAATCATTCTGGATGACCAGGTCCTCATCGAGATGGTTGAAAGACGAGAAAACGCTGTTATGCGATGTATCGGTATCCCATACCTTGCGGAGCTTTGTCTCATATTGGACCTTGTCCTCGCTGCATCCGCATGTCCTTCCGCAGAAGAAATCACCGTAATCTTCGAAAGGAGGCGTCTCGCGGCCTTCCATCTTATCGAAGAGAAGTCCCAAAGCATATGCGCCCAGAGACTTGGCCGGGATCCTGAGCGATGTGACGGGCTTAGGCGAATACCTGCCCTCTTCAGTGGAATCGTAACCTGCCACGGCGATGTCGTTGGGAACATTGATCCCGCCGCCTTCGAGCGCCTTGCAAAGACCTATGGCCATGCAGTCATTGGCGCACGCGATAGCCTGAGGGAGCTTTCCGCCCTTCTTTAAGAGCCTCTCACCGAGATTCTCGCCGCTCGTATACCAGAAGTCTCCGTAGAAGACCCTGTCTCTTCCGACCGTCAGACCGTGCTCGGACATAGCGTCCATAAATGCCTGTAATCTCTGCTTGGAATAGTGGTGCCATGCCTTACCTGTGAGGTAAGCGATGTCTGTATAGCCGTGCTTTTCGATAAGGTGATCGACAAGCTTCTTTACGGCGCCGTAGTGATTCGGGAATACCGACGGGAAATACTTGCTCTCCTTGTCGATGAATACGACGGGGCATTTGCAGCGCTGGTGGATGATCTCCTCGATACTGTCGGAAAGACCCGGAGACTGGAGAGTATCGGCCATTACTGCTATGGCATCGAAATCCTCATAGGGCACAAGCGTGAAGATGGACGTCTCGCCCACTTCTCTTCCCAGATTGTTCTGATACTTGAGATAGCTGCTGAAAACAAGGACGTCCGCGTCATGTTCGAATGCCTTACCGATAAAGCCCTCGATAAACAGGGCCTGATAGTATTCATCAGCCTGGGCTACAAATAAAGCTATTCTCTTGCGTCTCGACATCCACGACCCTCTATGAGTAAAAATCCATAAAACAAAGTAAAAGCACTTATGTTGTAATACTAATCAGCCTTATCCTGAAAAGCAATAAACGCACGCGTTTGTTATCAGGATACCGTCTGAAAGTTTACATTCTGTCAACAAACGGAAGCCCTGCTTCAGGCGGGACTTACGCGAGCACTCTGTCGACGGGAGCGTAGCCTGAAGTCTTCCTGAACTTAACGTTGCTCTCAAAGCTCTCAAGGCAGTCTGAAGGGTCGATACGCTCGAAATTAAGGGTGGCAAGTGCATCTCTCTTGATCTTTGCGGAACAGATGGTGACTTCCTCGTCATTGCCCGTAGCCGGGTTCAGCACCTTATCAACGGCGTGTATGATGACCGTCTGTACGGGAAGGATGGCGAATGTATCCCTTGCGATCCTGAGCATCGTGCTCGAAACATAGTCCTGGACGAGTTCATAGTAAGCGGACTTGCTGAACTCCTTCATGACGATTTCTCCGCTTGCCTTCATGTCAGGATATTCCTTGGGGATGATCTCATCTGACTTGACCTGGAATTCGATCTCAAGCATCTTCGGATCGTCCGTTCCCACCTCAAATCCGCTGCCGTATTCGAGAAGGTCATCAAAAGGTCCTACTTCGGAGATAACCTGGAAATAAGAATCGATATCACCGGCAAGAACGCTCTGTGCGAAGGGCTGGAGTTCCTTCATCTGACCTGATACCGCGCCGTTCGCGACTGCTTCCCAGTCGATGTATCCGTCGGACTGCTTATGTACTGACTTGAGCGCTTCGATGCCTGCTGCAAATTCCTCGATCTTTGCCTTGGACTCTGCGATGAGCTCTTCATTTACCGCATTCTTTGCAGGTGCGGCTGCAGCAGCCTTCGTTGCCTTGGGCGCCTTCTCGGCCTTTTCGCCGGCAGCCTTGCCTGCCGCCTTCTTGCCCTTTGCCGACGTATCCTTATCCTTTCCGGTAAGTCCGCCGACGATATTCTTTACATTGCTTGTCTTTGTGTAATAAATGCCCGTGCCGGGAATGCCGACCGTTGTCCTTGCCTGTCCCTTCAGGTTAACGGATTGTCTGAATCCGCTCTTACCGAATGATACACTGGGTCCTGATTTGCTTAAGTTGAGCTTCAAGCCCTTGCCCAAAGAGATAGATTTGCGGAAATTAAGTCCCATACGCCGTGCCTCCGGTAAAAAATGTTAAAGTTATTTTACCACAATTACGGAGACAATTCTTTTATTTTGTTTATTAATGACGGCGTCCGGGACAGGCTCCGTTACCTCAGGAATCCTTCGATGATCTTCTGCTCAGCTTCCTGCTCGCTTAATCCCAGAGTCATGAGCTTGATGATCTGCTCGCCGGCGATCTTTCCGATGGCTGCCTCGTGGATGAGCGAAGCATCTACGCATGTTGCCTTGAGCTTCGGAGTTGCTACGATGACGCCCTTGTCCATGATGATGGAATCGCATTCTGCGTGACCGTGGCATGCACTGTTTCCCGCAATGTCGATGATAACATCCTGCTGTGATTCGCCCTTAGCTACGCCGCGGCTTACGATATCGCATGAGGAACCGTCGCCGTTTAGCTCGACCACGATCTCGGCTTTGGCCGTCTGGTCGAAGTTCGTAAGGATCTTGTCGTGCATGACCAGGCTCGCGCCGGGACCGAGATCGGCCCTGGTGATCCTGTAAGTGTCGTTTATTCCGGCGATCTGGGAAGTATCCATATCCATGGTTGCGCCTTCAGAGAGGTGGACCACAGTCGTGGGGTTCATGAACCTCTTGCCGGTGCCCGTGCCTTCGCCGTAATGCTTCTCGACATATTTCACCTTCGAATTCTTACCGATATGGAAGGTGTGGATGCCGTCGTGCTGGCTGTCGTGACCGCCGCAGTTGCTGATGCCGCAGCCCGCGATTATGGTGACGTCGCAGTCTTCGCCGACGAAGAAATCGTTATATACGCACTCCTTGTGACCGGACATGCTGATGATGACGGGGATGTGGCAGGATTCGTTTTTCGTGCCGTCCTTGAAATATACGTTGATGCCGTCGCCCGACTCGCGGGATTCGATCTGTATGTTTGCCGTTGAGTTCCTTGCCTCGCTCTTGCCGTTGCTCCTGATGTTGAACGCGCCTACCGGAAGGCTGTCCAGCTCCGCAACCTCTTTGAGCATTCTCTTTTCGAGATCATCCATTGCAGACACCTTCTTTCTGAGAGTATGCGCAGCCGCATCCGTAACGGCCCATGTTGAGTTCGCTCATGACCTTGGAGGACTCGTCATATCTGTCGACAACACCGTCCTTCAGGTAGATGATCTTGTCGGCGATCTCAAGGATCCTTTCCTGGTGGCTGATTATCATGATATTTCCGTTCGTGACTCTTCTTAAGTTCTCGAAAACCTTGATGAGGCTCTGGAAGCTCCAGAGGTCGATGCCGGCCTCAGGCTCGTCGAAAAGACTGAGCTTTCCGCCTCTTGCAGCCGCCATTGCGATCTCGATTCTCTTCATTTCACCGCCCGAGAGCGTATCGTTGATCTCACGGTTCAGGTAATCCTTGGCGCAGAGACCAACGGCCGACAGGTATTTGCAGTCTTTGGTGACGTCAACGCCTTCGCCTGCCGCGATCGCCAGAAGGTCCTTTACCTTAAGGCCCTTGAACCTGACGGGCTGCTGGAATGCAAAGCTGATGCCCAGGTTGGCGCGTTCGTTGACGGCAAGGTCAGTGATGTCCTGTCCGTCAAAGATTATCTTTCCCGAAGTGGGCTTAATGATGCCCATGATGATCTTTAACAGGGTCGATTTACCGCTGCCGTTGGGTCCGGTAATGGCGACGAACTTGTCGTCTATCGTAAGGTTTATATCTTTAAGGATGTCTTTGTCATCGGCATGAAAGCTGATGTTCTGCAATTCGAGCATATGACTTCCCCTTTCCGTTTATTAAAGCCAACTTACTTTAAATTGTTTCGGGGCAATTATCAATAGTTATTTTCGACATATGACGAAAATTATTTGCAAACGGTTATCATACTTAACGGAAATGATTATGATACCCAGAGAGTTTCAATAGGGATATTCGCCGTGTGATAAAATACTTCAATTAAAAAATTACAGGGAGAATTCCTTATTATGTGCGGAATCGTTGGATACACAGGAAAGAAAAAAGCAGCTCCTATCCTCCTGGACGGTCTTGCAAAGCTCGAGTACAGAGGTTATGACTCTGCCGGTCTCTCGGTAAGGGACGGCGACAAGAACCCCGTTGTAGTCAAGGCCAAGGGCAGACTCAAAGTCCTCGCAGAGAAGACCGACGGCGGCGCGGCCCTCAAGGGCACCTGCGGCATCGGCCACACAAGATGGGCTACCCACGGCGAACCCACCGAGAACAACGCGCATCCCCACATCGTTGACGACTATAACGTTGTCGGTGTACATAACGGCATCATCGAGAACTATCAGGAATTGAGGGACAAGATGATCCGCAAGGGTTACAAGTTCTATTCCGAGACAGACACCGAAGTCGCCATCAAGACCATCGATTACTACTACAAGAAATACACACACGACCCGATCGAAGCCCTCGCAAAGACAATGGTCCGTGTAAGAGGCTCCTACGCTCTCGCCGTAATGTTCAAGGATCACCCGGGCAAGATCTTCGTCGCCCGCAAGGACTCCCCCATGATCATCGGCTTCGACAAGGATGCTTCCTATCTTGCATCTGACGTTCCCGCCATTCTTAAGTACACAAGAACCGTTTACTACATCGATGACCTTGAAATGGCATGTCTCGAACCCGGCAACGTTACTTTCTACAACCTGGACGGTGACACCATAGAGAAGACTCCCGTGGCGATCGACTGGGATGCGGCTTCTGCCGAAAAGGGCGGATTTGAGCACTTCATGATGAAGGAGATCCACGAGCAGCCCAAGGCAGTATCAGATACTCTTAATTCCGTTATCGTACCCGACGGAGACTCATATAAGATCGATCTCTCCGCCACAAATCTCACGGATGAGGACATCAAATCATTTGAACAGATCTATATCGTTGCATGCGGTTCCGCATATCATGTCGGCTGCTGCACCCAGTATATCGTTGAGAAACTGGCAGGCATTCCGGTAAGATGCGAGCTTGCATCCGAATTCCGTTACAGATCCATGCCTCTCAACAAGAATGCCCTCTGCATCATCATCAGCCAGTCAGGCGAGACGGCAGATTCCCTTGCAGCTTTAAGAGATGCAAAGGCTAACGGCATCAAGACACTTGCCATAGTTAACGTTGTCGGATCCACCATCGCACGCGAAGCAGACTATGTGCTCTACACACTTGCAGGTCCCGAGATCTCTGTTGCAACCACCAAGGCATATTCAGCCCAGCTCGCTGTCTGCTATGTTCTTGCGATCAAGTTTGCTTTGATAAAGGGCTCCATCACCGAAGATGAGTCTAAAGAGCTTACTTCCGAAGTAATGTCCATCCCCGCCAAGATCAACAAGGTCCTCGAGGACAAGGAGCGTCTCCAGTGGTTTGCCGCCAAGCTCTCGGCCCAGAAGGACATCTTCTTCATCGGCCGCGGCATCGACTACGCCATCACGATGGAAGGCAGCCTCAAGATGAAGGAGATCTCATACATTCACAGCGAAGCATACGCTGCAGGTGAGCTCAAGCACGGCACGATCAGCCTCATCGAGGAAGGCACCTTTGTCATCGGTGTCCTTACACAGAGCGGTCTTTATGAGAAGACTCTTTCCAACCTTGTAGAGACAAAGGCGCGTGGTGCTTACCTCATGGCCCTCACGTCATTCGGCAATTATGCGATCGAGGACTCCGCGGACTTCGTGGTCTATGTCCCGAAGATCAACGAGCTCTTCGCAGCTTCCCTGGCAGTCGTTCCGCTCCAGCTCCTCGGCTACTACGTATCCTGCGCAAGGGGTCTCGACGTCGACAAGCCGCGTAACCTCGCAAAGAGCGTAACGGTAGAGTAAGTCCTCTTACCCGCGTTTTTTAACTGATATCTGAATGGTGCCGTCTCACGTTGTGGGGCGGCACTTTTGTTGGGGGCGGGGCTGCGCGGCTCGCTGAAACTGTTGCGGCTTGCAGCTGTCTGCAGTGGTATGCAGCGGTCATCTGATTCTACCTGAGGTATCGTAATCGAGGATTTTTCCCCGAAAACGATACCTCAGTTTTTTGAAAAATATCGTAAATGACAACTTTTTCCCGAAAACGATATCTCAACTCGTCGACTGATATCGTTTTACAAGTTTTTTCCATGAAAACGATATCTCAACTCGTCGACTGATATCGTTTTACAAGTTTTTTCCCATGAAAACGATATCTCGGTGCTTCGTCAGGTATCGTTTTTTGATAAATTCCATGAAAAACGATATCTTGAACTTTTCCCCGATATCGTTTTTGAATACTTTTCCTCGAAAACGATATCTTGGTGCTTCGTCAGGTATCGTTTTTTGATAAATTCCATGAAAAACGATATCTTGAGCTTTTCCCCGATATCGTTTTTGAATACTTTTCCTCGAAAACGATATCTTGGCGCTTCGTGAGGTATCGTAAACCCGTTGCAGCCTGCTCAGAGGTCAGGCCCGGAGATGAAGATCATGGCTGCGAATTTATCCCAAACCATGGATTATTACCGCCGCAGGATAATTTTCGAAGGCATAATTATCCCAAATCTTTAAAAATGAATCTCAAGGGATAATTTCCTGTCCGTTTTTTATCCCAATCGCCACGAAATGCTTCACCCGGGATAATTTCCTGTCCGTTTTTTATCCCAATCACCCCGAAAAGCTTTCCCCGGGATAATTTCACACTCGATTTTTATCCCAAAGTCCCGAAAAATGAACAATCGGGATAATTTCATCACTTTGCGTCATGCACCTCCCGGAAACAGCCCCAGCCCTCACCGGTACAGCCGCCATCGTCCGTAAATACGGGGTTTCCGCCCGCCCCGTTCCCTCCCGATTATGGGACAAACCCTTGTCAAGTCTTTAATAAGAGTAAGCACGCGTTATAATATACACATGAGCAAACACAGACCATACATCTTTATGACACAGGATAAACTGATGGATATCTGCAGATACGATGTCGGCTGGATCGATATCGTCGGCGGAGATGACACGGATGCATATCCCGAGTCAGGCTTTGACGTCCAGTGCGAGAATGAATATCCGATGCAGCTGTCAGACCTTAAGACTGCGCTCGGACATTTCGAGGATGAACAGCTCTCTTTCAAAGATTTCATATTCGACTGGTGGGCCCCGCTCACCACTTATTTCTATGAGGATCTGCTCCTGGATGAACTTCTTGGACCCGACCCTGACCGCATCTGCGATTTTCCGTGCCCTCCCATACCCGAGACGGAAGAGGACATGATCGTCACCATAATGGTCAAGCTCGCCCAGGTTGCGGACAAGCTCGATGAGGACAGCAAATTCCCGAGAGGAACGGCTTCAGAGGTCCTCGGCATCCCCGAACTCCTTAATCTCATCGAGAATTTTGAGGAAAACAAGGATCTTCCTTTTGAAGAACGCACATATACCAAAGAGCAGATGCTCGCTTTCGTAAACCACTGGGACAACAACCTGCTCCTGTCGGACGCTCCCGAGAGCATCATCTCGAGATTCGTCTATTTCACGGACCTGATGTGCGAAGAGCACGTTTTCGAAGCGCTCAAGATCAAGGCTTTTGCCTGCAACGGCGGCAACAGCGCATACAGCTGCGATTACGCCGAGGCTGCAAGGCTCTTTGAGATCCTGCTGAGGGAATTCGGTTTCGGCTATGCGGCCAACGCGCTGGGATTCATCTATCACGACGGCAGGCTTACGGGCAAGCCCGACTTCAACAAAGCGTTTTCCTACTTTGCCATCGCTTCGAACTACAACATTTTTGAAGCAAAGCTCATGTTCGCGGACATGCTCCTTTTGGGCGAGGCCGGCAATCCGGATCCGCTCCTTGCATATAACATCTTCCTTCAGGTATATCACGACGCCAGGATCAGGTTTGAATCCGGCGAGTACAACATATGCCTGCCGGAGAGCGCTCTGAGGATCGCTCATGCGCTTGCGATCTTCCCGGACCAGAAGGCCAAGAGGCTCAAGCTTCTCCTTGAGGCATCCTATTCCTCTTTCGTCCGCTATCAGACAAACAAGCTCTATTCCGACCTTGAATTCTCAAAGCACATACAGACCGAGATAGACAAGGTCATCAACGAATTCACGCCGAAGGATCACATCAAGATCAATTCATCCTGGCAGATGCTGGGCAATGAGGACGTCTCCGATGTCTTCGACGACTTTACGGGGCCTCCGTTCCCTGCGTATTACTCGCTCCGCGCAAAGAAGCTTAAGGGCAAGTTTAAGCTCACGATAAGACGCCACTCCATCTTTCCCGACGCCAAGGCACCCCTGTCGCTGTCGGTACAGCCATGGGCGCTCCGCGTCGGCCTGAGCGACAGGCTCGATTTCTCTTTCCCTGCGGAAAACATAAACCGCCGCATTGAGATTCTGGCCAAGGCCCCCGGTTATCTCACCTTTGACAAGCTGGTCGTAAGGAACAATGCCAAGGAGGGCACATCGATATTCACGTTCATAAATGAAGGACGAGTCTGCTTCGAATTTGCCGCAGACAAGATCTTCTTCAACAAGCCCTCCGGAACGAACCTCGGCTGATCTCGGCTGATCTCGGCTGATCTCGGCTGTTCAGGAATTATAACTTCCACAGTAAGCGGACCTTCTCCTGATGGTTTTCGGGCTGGAATATCTTCCGGTTTGGTATATAATTGCACTTGGGGAATAATAGAACAGGTGCATATAACGGATGGCAATCAATGCAGGATCCAGTAAGATACGGCGGCTTATAGCGTCGGTTGTTTTGACCGGCGTGTTGCTTTCTGCCTGCAGCACGGCTCCTTCGGAAGCATCCTCTGAAAGTACGGACGGAACTTCCGCAACAGCTGAAACAACGGAAACAACGGAAACATCGGCTGCCACCTCAGAGAACACCACGTCTTCCGCAACGCAGACAAGCAATACGGAACCGGAGACCACTCCTTCGGAAACCGAAAACACAACAGAGGAAACAACTGACGTCTCCGACACCTCTGATACATCTGAAACAATTGACACATCAGACACTTCCGCTCCTTCAGACACCGCAGAAACTTCATCCAGGGATGTGGGATCGGGCTCTTTCGGCTTTCAGAAAGGCGACCTCGTATACCATTCGTATACCGACATCTCGATGCTTATCCAGCCTGAGGACGTCACTGTCTACGACTACGAGGCAAGGACATGCAAGTGCGACTGGATAGACATTTTCTATGTAAAGGAAGCCTTCGATTACAGCGAAATGGATTCTTCCTACCGTTTCCTCGGCTTCTACGACAACGACACATCCGTCACTTTCTCGGGCTATACCGATATCGGAACGTGGACCACGCCCAAGGGTTCTGATCTTGAACTCTACATCACCGAGATAAAGATAATATCCCACAATCTCGAGATCAGGCTCCGCCCCGCAAACCCGAGCCAGCCCGAAAAATACAATGTCTCCATATGCGGAAGAGGATATTACGCCTCGGCAGAACAGCTTCAGATGATGGACGTGGTATTGAGCGCGCTCCATGAAAATCCCGGAGTCGATCCGCTTGAAGGCATCGTCCCCGGCATCAGTCACACATATTATTTCTGAGACAGCAGTTTCTGATACTCTTCGACCGTCTTCTGCATGACGACGTTCCACGAGTAATTATCTTCGATGAACCTTACGGCATTAGCCGACTTGGCTGCTAACGTATCCTTCCCGGCAATGGCATTTCTGATGCAGTCTGCAACGCTTTCGGCATTGTTTTCGGCCATCCAGCCGCAGTCCTTCTCAGTGATCTTTTCGCCTAAGTTCGTGCCTCTTGTTACCAGGCACGGAACGCCGTAGCTAAGCGCTTCCAGGATGCCGCCCGGCATTCCTTCGTGGCGCGACGTCTGCACGAAAACATCACCGTCCAGGAGTGTATCCTCCTTGTCTTTTCCGAGCACCTCATGGTGGAGCGTTACGACTTCACCGACTCCGAAAGATTCGATGAGCCTTTCCATGTTCTCGTATCTGCCGAAATTATCGGGGCCGTAGATATCCAATGTCACATGGTTCTGCTTCATAAGATCCATGGTCTTGCTGACGGCTTCCAGGAGGATGTCGAGACCCTTTACGTGAGCGTCGAGACGTCCTATGAACACGAGTTTCAAACCTTCACTGCGGAAAGACTCTTTCCTGATCCCGGGCATCGTCACGCCGTTGGTCGCAATGAACTTCCTGCGTCCGAATGATGTGGTGTCGTACTCCTGCTGCGAGAGGCACTGCAGTCCCAGAGCGTTGTTTGTAAAACTGTTGAAGAGCAGGATGTTTGCCACCGTCTTCTTGAGTTTCTTCTGAGCCTGCGCCTCCTTGCGGAGTTCGCCGTGCGGGATCACGACATAGGGGATGCCCCTGCTCTTGAGCTGCTTCCATATGCTTAGGTATTCTTTGCGGTAGCACTCCTGGAAAACAACAAGGTCGGGGCGGTTAAATGGCTCCGGGATCCTGTCTATGTCGAACTTTTCCATCAGCGGTAACTGGTCGATCAGATCCGTTCTGTCCTTCTCCCTTATGTTGTACAGGGCAGCCTGATGACCGAGAGCCCTTTGCTCTTTGATGTACTGCGGCACGACGACGCATACGCCGCTGAACGGATTATCCGCGATCGAACCTATATGCAGTATTATCATGACTTTTTCTTCCTGTGCAGCATCTTCTTGAATATCCAGCCGCGTATGCCTCTGGGTACCAGAGCCACGATGAACTGGATGACTATTACGGAAGCATAGTCGAACCACGAGATGTAGCCCGTGGCGTAGACCATCTTAAATCCGGCTTTGTATTTCTTGAAATAAGCCCAGCCGCCTCTCCTGTCGTACATGTCCTTGCCGATCCTGACAAAGACAAGGGACTCGTCGATGTTCTTGCAGTGTATGCCGTTCTTCATCATGCGGACCCAGAGATAAGTGTCTTCCATGAGCGGGCAGGACTGGTAATTGCCTGCAGCCAGGACAGCGGCTTTTTTGAACATTACAGTTACGTGGTTAAAACCGTCGCGGCGCTTCTGGTATTTCTTTATCTCGGCGTCCGTCAGCGGGACCGTTCTCTTCGCGACGATGGTGTCGGGAGTGTCCTCAAACTCGTCCTCGTGGCTTCCGACCACATCCAGAGACGGATCCTTCTCAAACTCGGCAAGCTGCTTTTCGAACCTGTCTTCCCTGCAGATATCGTCCGTATCCATTCTCGCGATGAGGTCATTCGAACACTCCGGAACGCCTGCGCGGAGGGCAAGTCCCAGGCCCTGGTTCTTTTCGAGGGGAACGCGCTTTATGAGGCCGGGATGCTCTTTCTCGTACTTTTCGAGAACTGCGTACAGTTCACCGGTAAGAGGACCGTCTTCGACGACGACCCATTCATCAGCCGGTACGGTCTGTCTCAGGAGGCTCTGAAAGCACTCCTCGACATATTCAGGCTTTTCCTTTATGTAGAGCGACAACAATACGCTTAGCTTGGCCATAATACTCCTCTTCGTTAGAAGTATATTCTACTATATGAACGTTCAAAACCATATTAACGTTCAAACTGTTATTTCCGTCAGGCGCCGAGGATCTGACTGACAAATGCCTCATTGTATTCAGTGGCGGTATAACGCGGCGAGCGCTCCATCTTCAGCTTTTTGAGCAGAAGATCCGGGTGCTTCGCAAAGAACGCCTTCATCTTCTTCCTGTCGCCCGAAAAGCGCTCCTCAAAAGCCTGTCGCATCAGTTCCTTGAACTTTTCGTCACTGCACGGCATGGAGAGCATCAGTTCGTTTGCGGCGCGCGTATCATTGCGGAGCCTTTCCTCCCATTTGCCGCTGGTGGATATACCCTCACCATAGCCGTACATTACGATGGGGTACGGGCAGCGGATCATTTTCACGCCTTCATATGCCATGAGCCTGTAAGAGAGGTCTTCGCAGTAGATGACCTTGCCTTCGATCATCTTCAGATATTTCAGGAGCACCCCGCGTTCGATGAGCGTCGACACGCCGTGGATGTTGTCTGCAACGACGAGATTATTGAGCCTAACGGCTTCAGGATCATAGTTATCTTCCGAATAGCACTTTACGATCTGCGGATAAGCCCACTTCTTGATGACCGTAAACTCTTCAGCGTTCGAATCGAAGATAAGGATGTCTCCGAAAACGAGCGGCGCGTCATTTTTTACCGCGCAGTCAAAGAGCTTTCTCAAAGAATCCTCATCGTAGAGATAATCGCCCGGACTTATGAGCTTGACGTATCTTCCCGAAGCCTTTTCGACACCGCTTATGACGTTGACGACGGTGCCGTGGTTTTCGGGACTCATGGCAAGAACGTAATCTTCAAAACCGGAAGTTTTGAAAAAAGCGCTTATCTCATCAGAGAGGTTGTTTGAAGAACCGTCATCGGCGATGACGATCTCATAACTGACCCCTTTCTGGAGCATGATGGAACGTAGTGTCTTCTTAAGATCATTAAGATCGGCGTTATAAGTCAGTACGATGACCGAGATATCAGGATTCGCCATACATGCGCTCGTAGTAAGTCTGATATTCGCCGCTTATGATCTCTTCCCACCATTCGCGGTTGTCGAGATACCACTGTATCGTTTTCTTGATGCCGTCAGCGAACTTCGTCTCGGGAAGCCAGCCGAGTTCATTGTGGATCTTTGTCGGGTCGATGGCGTAACGCATGTCGTGTCCCTTACGGTCCTGAACGTATGTGATCAGCGACTCGGGCTTGCCGAGTTCCTTGCAGATGAGCTTTACGATGTCGATGTTCTTCATCTCGTTGTGACCGCCGACGTTATATACTTCGCCGACTGTGCCGTTGTGGATAATGAGGTCTATAGCCCTGCAATGATCCTCAACATAGAGCCAGTCACGGACGTTAAGACCTTCGCCGTATACCGGGAGGGGCTTGTCGTGCAGGCAGTTTACGATCATGAGAGGGATGAGCTTCTCGGGGAAGTGATAAGGTCCGTAGTTATTCGAGCATCTCGAAATAGTAACCGGCAGACCGAATGTGCGGTGATATGCCATAACGAGAAGGTCGGCACCGGCCTTTGACGAACTGTAAGGAGAAGATGTGTGAATGGGTGTCGTCTCTGTGAAGAAAAGGTCGGGACGGTCCAGAGGAAGGTCGCCGTAGACCTCATCCGTGGATACCTGGTGATATCTCTTGATGCCGTACTCCCTGCACGCGTCCATAAGAACACTCGTGCCGATGATGTTTGTCTGAAGGAAGATCGAAGGATCCTTGATGCTCCTGTCAACGTGGCTCTCGGCAGCGAAGTTTACGACCATGTCGGGATGCTCTTCCTCAAAGAGCTTGTAAACGCCTTCCCTGTCGCAGATGTCGAGCTTTACGAATCTGAAGTTCGGGTTGTCCATAACGCTCTTGAGCGTGGACAGATTGCCTGCATATGTAAGCTTGTCGAGGCAGATGATCCTGTAGTCCGGATGCTTGTCCAGCATGTGGAAAACAAAGTTAGAACCGATGAATCCTGCTCCGCCCGTTACGATAATGTTCATGTATCAAGACCTCTTTTCTTGTGTTCAGTTGAATTCTTATATATCTCTTCGACTATAGCTTCTGATGAATGATTATACTTCAAAAAGGACTCATTTAAAATCCGGAGGCGCTCCTCCCTGAGGGGATCCTCCCCAGAAAGCAGCATCTTCAGGGCCTTTGAGAGTTCGTCCCAGTCGTAAGCCTTATAGAGTCCGGGAAGGATCTTCCTGAATACGTCAGTGTAATCACAGTCGAACGGACAGTATATCACGGGCTTGCCGCTTAAGAAAAACATCGGAACGACGGAAGAGATGTCCGAGATGAGGATATCCGTCGTATTAAACGTGTCGAGTATGCTCTTGTTGGGATCAGTCTTTATTCCAGCATTATCCCAATCAGAAAGGATCTCAGCTTTTTCCTCCTCAGTCATTACACCCTTCTTGATGAAGTTGTCCCACATCATGGGGTGAGGCCTTACGGTAAGTGAACCGCTGCCCATATCAAAGCCTGTCAGAGGTTTGCAGTAATCGCTGAAATGACTGACTCCGACAGCAGGATCGGTACTCCATCTCGGCGCCCAGAGAACGCTCGAATAACCGCATTCCTTATCGAGCTTTAACCCGTTTTCGTATGCGGGATGACCGACGTTGAAATAACGCCTGTGGGTGCCTGACGAATATCTTTTGTTCAGCATGTCCGTGAGCGCGTCATCTTCCATGAAACCAAGATATACATTCTCAAAGAAATCATTCGGATATTCATCGTCATGGATGATCTCATGCGTGGCATAGGTTATGTAGCAGAGCCTCGTCTGACGGGCAATCTCCCCGCTCTTGAGATGTGCGGGATAGTACTCGTTGTATGGTCTTTGGAGAAACACGTAATCGAAGCCCTGAAGATCGATGTCACACCATGCGCCGTCCCTTATGGCGGTAATGACATTCCCGTTAACGCATTCGTTTACGAAATAATCGGAAACATTATCCTCAAAAGTCCTGCTCTTGATGTCATAGGCCGGGATTATTATGAGCCATGGCTCGAAATGCTTATCGCCGCACATTATCTTATATACGGGTTCGAGCACATGCCATACCTCGGGCATCTGGACGATGAATCCCACCTTGACGGGATCTCCCACGGGCTTTGACTCAAACTCTCGGATGAAGCGCTTGGCACCCTGTGCATCCAGACGGTGCTTGGCTTTTCTCAATGCTTCCTTAAACGCAGAATCAGCCATCACTTCTTCCCCTTGATCTTCTTATACATGTCGATAAAGTAGTTGCGCTTTACGACCATGACTATTAAGACGATGACCGTGATGACGATGCGTACCCAGAGGAGGCTGTAGAGCAGTGCTCCTCCTGCCGCCACGATGCAGAAAAGTCCCAGGATGGCAAGAAGGAGCTTGTAGTCGTACATGTCGTCCTTCATGTTCTTTTCCTTCAGCACCTTCTTCATCGCGATGTAGTTGCAGATGGCAAAGAGCACATAGCTTGCGAGCGTCGTATATCCTGCGGCAACGATACCGAAATAAGGTATCAGCCACCAGTTCAGTACGATGTTGACCAGGGCGGATCCGATGGAAGCCCATACGAGCTCCTTCTTCCTCTCATAGAAGAACTCGACATTGATGAAGAGCTGCGAATAGAACAGGAGAAGTATGCTTACAGCAACCGGCAAAACGACGTAATTTGCCCCCGTGTATTTTTCGCCCGCCCAGAGCAGGATTATCTCAGGCGCGTACCAGATCACGCCGCACAGAAGAAGGCTCATGAGCACGGATATCGCGACCGTGACGCTCCTGTTCTCTTTCTGCTTGCCCTCCTTGAGCTGTCCGTAGAACCACGGCACATATGAGTTGTTGATGGCATTGAGCACGAACGTCAGGACCGTGGCGAGCTGGTAGGCAACGCCGTAGACGGCCGCGGCGCCCTTGTCGATGATGTGGTCGATCATGAGCCTGTCGCTCATGTTGAATATCGTCTGGGAAAGATAGTACGCGATGAGCGGGATGTTGAAGCTCAAAGCATATTCCCAGTATTCCTTTTTGTAGAGCTTCTTGCCGCGGAAGGTGTTCGCGATGAAGAGGTAGCCGCCGAACACGAGAGTTACGGCTGCAAAACCGATGATCCTTCCGTAACCGCGCTCCTCGATGTTGAGCACGATGAACAGTGCAAGAACGGGAGACAGTATGGAGTTAACGAGAGAAGCCGCAACGACTTCCTTCCACTTGAATTCAAACCTCTTCTTGCCTGCCCAGAGAGACCATGCGCTGTTCGTGATAATGTCGAAGAACATTATCAGCACGATCCATGTTGGCATCTCGAAAACAGTGTTGAAAAGCTTCCTGAAAGGAAGATAGATCAGCACGAACAATCCCGTCAGATATAAGAAAATACCCTGTACGGACGATATGTAACCGTCCCTGTCCTTCTCGAACTTTACCATCGCTGTCGAGAACGAACCGTACGCGAGATTGAGCGTCAGTATTATCGTGATTATGCTCGACCACGTGTTATAGAGAGTAACGTCGCCGTACTGCTCTGTCGTGAGGAGCCGCTTGGCAAAGATCGGCATCGTAAAGAAAGAGATGCAGCGCTGAAGGATGCTGCAGACCGCATACGCACCCGAAGCCTTTAATGTGACCGGAATCTTCTGCCATTTTTCCCTGATCGAGGTCATTATCTGCTCCGTATGTACTCTTTGAATTCAGAGTAGTCTCTGATGTAATCGGCGGGATCGTAGTGATCCGAAGCAGCAACGCACAGTACCGAATCCTTCTGGAGCCACAGCATCTCACGCCAGGTGGGTTCCTCTATGAGAACGCCTATGGAAGGGTCGTAGAGTTCTATCTCTTCCCTGCCGTTGTTGTTCTCGAGTATCAGCTGGATGCGTCCGTACGGACAGAACAAAAGCTGCTTGAGCGCTTTGTGTGCGTGGAATCCTCTCCTTACGCCCTCGGGCACTTTGGAGATGTAGTAAATCCTCTTGATGTCGAAAGGAACGTCCTGCTCAGCCTCAAAGAAAGAGAGCTCTCCGGCGTTGACCGTCGGGATCGTCTTGATGTGTATTACCTTACAGCCCGCAACGGTATCCTTCTCGTTGATGTCGTCGTCCTTGAGCACCGAATACCACTTGAGGTCATCGATGCCTTCATATCTTGCGAGGACCTTTGCCGGAATGTCCAAAGCCTCGTGGAAGTTATGCTTGTCGTAGAACCTTACGGCTCTCGTATTCTTTCTGCTTACGCACCAGTAAACGCTCTCAAGTCCGAGTTCCTCAAAAGCCTTTTTCAGGATCATCTCCATGCCGGTCCAGGCATAGCCCTTGCTCATGGCCTTGGTCCTTACCGTGATCGCAAATTCGGCACTGCCGTCCTCTATGTCGCGGAGCGTTACCGTGCCCATGTATTCATCCTCGTCGGATGCTATTGCAAGGTTGATGTCCTTGCTGCCTTCAATGCTCTTTTTGATGAATGCCTCGGCGTCGCTCAATGTCTTCGAAGCGAAATCCGTGCGGAGCTGTCCTACGACGCTCTCGTCGTGCATCCACTCGAGCATCAGCGGGGCATCCCTAAGTTCCAGTTGTCTCAGATGCATCGCATTTCTCCTTAGAAACTGTTTACAGAATCGATAACGTACTGTATCTGTTCATCAGTCATCCCGTAGTATAGTGGAAGGCTGAGTTCGGTGGCACTTATCTCTTCGGCAATAGGAAGGCAACCTTTACCGAGGCCGAGATCACTGTAGCATTCCTGCAGATGGATCGGTATCGGATAGTGCTTGTTCGTCTTTATCTCAAGGTCTGCAAGGTGCTTTTCCAATGCATCCCTTTCTGCGCACCTTACGGCGTAGATATGCCATACGGGAACGCAGTCCTCCCTAACCACGGGAAGTATGACCTTCTCATTTTTTATGCCCGCGGAATAGAGCGCGGCGATCCTTCTTCTTTCATCATTCACCTTGTCGAGCATTGGCAGTTTTGCAGCCAGGAAAGCCGCCTGCAGCTCATCGAGCCTGCTGTTGTTGCCCTTGTAGATGTGGTGGTATTTATAGTCGGAACCGTAATTGCCCAAAGCCCTTACCTTTTCCGCGATCTCTTTGTCGTTTGTTATGACGGCTCCCGCATCGCCCAGCGCTCCCAGGTTCTTTCCCGGATAGAAACTGAATCCCGCAACGTCGCCGAAGGTTCCGATCTTTCTTCCCTTGTATGTCGCGCCGTGAGCCTGAGCGCAGTCCTCGACGACATAGAGGCTGTGCTTTTTCGCAATCTCCATAACCGGATCCATGTCACAGGCCTGACCGTAGAGATGGACCGGCATTATGGCCTTTGTCTTAGCCGTTATCTTATCTTCGATGCGGGAAGGATCGATGTTGAACGTGCTTATGTCAGGCTCGACAAATACGGGCGTTGCACCCACATAGGTAACCGCAAGGACAGTTGCGATAAACGTGTTCGACGGAACGATGACCTCGTCCCCTTCGCCTATTCCGAGAGATTTCAGCGCGAGCATCAGCGCATCGAGGCCGTTGCCCGTTCCCACAGCGTACTTAACGCCGCAGTATTCGGCGAATGCCTGCTCAAAGGCTTTGTCTTCCTCACCCTCGATATACCACGATCTTGTAAAGACGCGGTCAAAGGCTCCGCGGAGTTCGTGATCGAGCTCCTTTTCAAGCGGGATAAAACTGACAAAAGGTATTTTCATATGAAGCAACACTCCCTCGATTTGTTCTTTGATGCCGCTCAGGCCTTATCCGGAAACTTATAATCGCCGAACGATACGTTGTAAGGCGGGTGGGCGACTCTCTGGTCCACGGGCGGCAGAGTCATGTAATCGCCGTACTGGGCCGTCAGTGTCTTCGCGTGATCTTTCTGTATCTTGACGTCGATCCCTTCGAACTGTACTGACTTCGTCGGGAAGGACTCATCGTACCTGATGAACGAACTCGTGACATCAAATTCAGACCAGGTGTCGTAGCAGATGATGTAGTCGCTCTTCGGGTGCTCGATGAGCTTTAAGTATTTCGCGAACTGCTTTTTAGGATAGTCCGGATCGGAAGCATGGATGTCGTACATCAGCCTCTTTGCAAGGCTCGAAACAAACGCACTCATGCCCTTGCCCTTTATGAGCTTGGCCTTGAACTTGGTGTACATGTAGTTGCGCTTGAGGTCCATCGTCTTCTTCGCGATCTTGAGATGGTCCTCATCAGCATAATCGTAAAGGAATATGTCGAAATTGATCGGCCTTCCGTCCTTCTCGCCATCCTTCTCGAAACTGTCGTGCCAGTTATCCGAGATATAGACGGTGCCCCTGTAGTTGAGCTTCGGGAAGAACTTGTCGTGCCACTCGTCGTCACTGTCCGCACTGCTCAGATAGAGATTGCCCGTATCCTGAGTCTCGAAAACCTTCTTCAGCTTCTCGTATTCGGTGCGCATCATGCCGACGTCGATATCGTCATCCCACGGGATGAATCCCTTGTGTCTTATGGCGCCGATCGCGGTGCCATATGCAACGAAATAATCTATGTCATTGTCCCTGCAGATCTTGTCGAACTGACGCATCATGTCCGTCAGTATTATCTGTGTCTTCTTAAGCAGGTCCTGTTCGTATTCCTTGCCCATCGTTATCTCCTGTCAGATCTCGATCTTATATGCCACATGGCACTCGCGCTTTGACGGATCGGGGATCTTCATGTAGTCGCCGAACATCCTGCCCAGCACCGTATCGTATGCGGCGGGTATCGGAAATTCATATCCGCAGAATTCGGCCATCGTCGTCTCGCGGAGGATCTCTTCGGGATAGTTCTCGTTGTCGTAGCTTCCTGACGGAACGCCGACCCAGCCGGTATGGCGCTTCATGTTGCCGATCTTTTCGCATCTTCTGAGGTAATACTTCATCCCTCCGAAATGCGAGAAGAACCAGCCTATCCTTCTCCTGAAGTTTACGTATTCGGCGATATCCTTGTTTTCCTTCGCCTTCTCCATGATTATCGGCGACGGGTACTTATAGTCGATGCAGACGCTCGCTGCGTTGTAGACAAACTTGTAGTGCTTCCAGTGAAGCTTGCGCATAAAGCTGTTTGCGGGAACATTCTCTATTATGAACACGTCAACGAAGAGCATGTCGAAAGCATCGATCCCCGCGAGCGGGATCTCGACATATTTCGTGCCCTTCTTGTATATCTTGATCGCTTTCGAAAAATACAGATCGTCGCACAGGGGCTCTGCAACCAGATACTTGTCGGGGAACTCCTCCCTGAACCTTGCGACGAGTTTTACGGCCTCTTCCCTGAACATGAAAAGGTCGATGTCATCATCCCACGGGATGAAGCCCTTATGCCTTACGGCGCCGAGCATCGTGCCGCCGGCGAGCATGTATTTGATGTCATATTTCTCACAGACGTACTTAACGTCCAAAAGGATCTTGAACAGCTCTCCCTGAACCTTCTTCAGGGTCTCATCGCTCAGGATATACTCCTTAAAGCTCTTCGAATACATTTCCTTGCTGCTGATCAAAGAGTTACTTCCTTCCTGCTGCCTTAATCCTCAAAAGAATCAGGGAACTTGTAGTCTCCGAAAGACGCGCGTACCGTCTTGTGGACATCCTTCGCATCCCCTTCGGGAGGCGTCATGTAATCGCCGTAGAGCTTCGTGAGCGCCGCGTCGTAATCCCTCTGCATCCTGACCTCAAATCCCTCGAACATGCCGGGGACCGTCGGGAACACCTGGTCGTATCTTAAGAGCGACGCCCTAATATCGACGGCTTCCAGGTCATCGAAATTAATTATGTAATCGCTCTTCGGGTGCTGCACGAGCTGCTTATATTTCTCATACTGCTTCCTCGAAGCATCCGGATCGTTGTGATGGAAATCATACATAAGGCGCTTCATGAGGCTCATAACGAATGCCCTCGCACCCCTGTTCTTAACGATCTTCGACTTGAACTTGTAGTACATGTATCTGCGCTTGAGCTTCAGCGCCTTCTTGATCGTATCCTCGATCTTCGCAGGATCGTTGTCCACATAATCGAAAAGGAAGATGTCCAGATTGATCGCCTTGCCGAACTTGTCGCCGCTCAGCTCAAAGCAGTCGTTCCAATACCCGAGCTCCATCTCCGTTCCGAGATAGTAGAGTCTCGGATAGACCTTCTCATGCCATTCGTAATCGCCGTCAGGACTTGCCAGATAAAGGTTCCCCGTATCCTGTGACTCGAAGACCTTCCTGAATTTTTCATAATCCTCGCGCATCATGCCGACATCGGCATCATCATCCCACGGGATGAATCCCTGATGCCTCACCGCACCCAATTCGGTACCGTAGCAAACGAAGTATTCTATATCGTTGTCTCTGCAGATCTTGTCGAACTGGCGCAGCATGTCTGTGATGACATACTGGACCTTTTTCCTCGTATCTGATGAAATCCTCTCCATATATCCACTCCCGGCAGATTCACGGCAAGCGAAGATAGACCCGCTCCGGCCGTGATAAGCGATTATAACACTATAATTTATTACAAGCAAAAATATATAAATATACTCCGTGTGAACGGCGGCCCGTTTCCGCTTCTTCGTCTCGTTCATAGTATCGAGCTTGCGATTCTGCAGTGCTCACGTTTCCGTACGAGTTCATAGCATTCAGCTTGCGACTTCCGCACCTTTCCTCTCTTCGTCTCGTTCATAGTATCGAGCTTGCGATTCTGCAGTGCTCACGTTTCCGTACGAGTTCATAGCATTCAGCTTGCGACTTCCACACAAGCGAAGCGCGGAGGACCCGGAGCAAGCGGAATTGCTATGAACGAGTCTTTACAAATCGTCTTTCCAATGTATAATTGAGGCGTCCAAGGCGGAGTGTGATTCTCCGACCGGCGGTGAGCGCCAGAAGCGTAAGCCCGCAAGCCTCATAAATTTTTTCAAGGTGAGGTTGACCCAGTGAGATTCTAGGGGCCGACGGTAAAGTCCGGAAGAAAGGAAGTGTATTTTCTATGACTGAAACTCAAGTAACCGTTAAGGCGGATTCCCGTGCTGCGCGCAAGATCATGATCCGCCGCATCGCCGCATGCGCCATCCTCACGGCAATGTCAGTACTCCTGATGTATCTCGAAGTGCCGCTCCCGTTCATGCCGGCATTCCTGAAATTCGATTTCGCCGAGCTTCCCGTACTCATCGGCACATTCGCTCTCGGCCCGGTCTGGGCCATCGTGATCGAGCTTCT
Organism: uncultured Clostridia bacterium; assembly: GCA_947167045.1. Taxonomy (GTDB): domain Bacteria; phylum Bacillota; class Clostridia; order Saccharofermentanales; family Saccharofermentanaceae; genus Saccharofermentans. The sequence goes on along the minus strand of CAMVGO010000002.1, from coordinate 53,812 downwards.
AAAGAATCTCATCCACCTTCCCGTCACACAGACAATGGGTATCGGAGAGCTTTCAAACTTCATCACCGGAGTCATCTATGTCGGCACGGCAGGTCTCATCTACCGCAAGTTCCGCACGAGAAAAGGCGCAGCAGTATCCATGATTATCTCAACGCTCGTTCTCGCTCTGGTCGCCATCCCCGTAAACGCATTCATCACATTGCCTCTCTACGGTTCTGCGATGGGATTCCCTCTTGAAGCCATCATCGGAATGAGCGCCGGCGCCAACCCGCTCGTAAAGGACAAGATCTCGCTGCTCCTCGCAGTATTCGTTCCCTTCAATCTCTTCAAGGGTATCGTTGTCGGCACGATCACATTCTTCGTTTACAAGCCTATCTCAAAGCTGATCAACAGGACTTACGATCAGACGCACGAACAGCCCAAGAACAAAAAGGCGTGATACTTTTGTCTGCAGGATGTGGTTGTCACATCCTGCATCTGCAATGAATAAATCTGAAAAACAGGGTTGCCCATTTTGCTTGAGCAACCCCAGTTTATTAACCGTTTATATGCTGTTGGACTTATGCGGTCGTGTTACCGCAAACTCCCTGACTTAAGTGTTTTTCCAGTGCTGATTTTCGTGCTGTTTTTCGCCGGATTCCGCACGAACAAGCAATTTTCGAAAAAGTGCTGATTTCGTGCTGTTTTTTAACCGAATTCGGTACTGAAAAATGCACTTTTAACCTTTTTGCTCTTTTGAGTACGGTTTTTCGCCGTAATCCGTACTCTCCGGTGCACTTAGCGGAATCGCCTGTCACGCTGAGAGGCATGTCAGAGCACTCTTGCCGTTCCCTATCTTCTCCCGACCGCATTCTCGGCGATCATGGATATCGCCTTGACCGACTGTGGCCATTCGGGATGGGCTACCGGGAAGACGTGATGCATTATGAGGTCGCCGTCGTTTTCGGCATCGTAGAAGAGCACGTTCTCGAAATGCTTGCTGAACTCGCGGTCCTGTTCGCGGAGGAAGTCCTCCTCACCCGTGACTATCGCGATCCTTAAGTCGGTGTCGCGCTCCGCTATGAGGTTGAGATCATAGACGTAGTCGGGAAGGCGCGGCTGTTCGTTCTTGGTGTTGATCTGCTTCTCGAAATATATCCCCGGGAAACCTTTTCTGGGGTTTCTGATTCCGGGACAGACAAGACCTGCCGACTGAACGGTGCCGTTGAGCTTTTCGAACACCCACAGACCGTGACGGATATGTCTGCTCCTCGCGGCGATGGCGACAAGGTAAGCGAGGTACCCGCCGGCGGAATCTCCGACAGTGTGGAAGGTCCTGATGCCGTATTTGCTGCTTATGTAGTTCATCGCGTGGAACATCTCATTTACTATCTGCGATATGTCGGAATCGGGCATGAGAGTGTAGTCGACATTTACGACCGGGATGCCGGCCTTTATCGCGAGGTGCATGCCGAAGTTCTGGTCAAGGACCTTTGTGCCGTATACGAATGCTCCGCCGTGGATCAGGATGAAGCATTCCTTGGGGCCGTAACAGCCGAACGGTGTATAGACGTCGAGCTTTAAGGGCTCGTTTCCGTTCTTGTAAACGAAGTCCATCTCCGCCTTGCATTCGGCCGGAAAAACCTCTTCTTCGAGTCTCGGTGCGTCGCTGATCGTGCAGTTCTTTATGAAGAGCTGTCTGTTCTTCTCTGCTTTATAACGGACAAAAGAATTGAGCATGTGACGCCTCCTTTATGTGAGGTCAGCCTTTCTTCAGCGAGACAGGCTTGGTCCTTGGTAACAGCAGACCGGCGATGATCCAGAAATACGGTGCAACATTCATAATGCTGCTGCTCAATGTGGCCTGTGCCGCGTATGCGATGAAGACACCAAGGAAGATCCATGTGAGGCTTCTCTTCACATCGTCCTTCTCGGTGAAGACTGTCTTGACCGCACCTGCGCCTGCACAGATAAGCATTACGAGATAATTAACGAGGGCAAATACACCCTGTGTTGCGAGCGTGTGAATGTATTCACAGTGTCCCTTAGACTGTACATAGTCACCCTGCTTCCATCCGGGCATTTCCCTGAATGCCTGGGCGAGGTTATCAAGACCGATACCCGTAAGCCAGTGCCTTCGGACGCTGTTGAGCGCGGCTCTCCATATCCTGCCTCTGCCGTTTCCGAAGCCGTCGCTGCCGGCCTTTTCCTGGAGATCCTCGGCAGTAACTTCGATCCTGCTCGTGATGTAAGGAGTGCAGATTATCGCGATGATGATGACCGCGATGTAACCGATAATGAGAGTTAAGAAGTCGATCGTTATCTGTCTTAATGAATCCTTGTCGATCGCGCCCTTGCGCATGACGATGAGCGACACGATGTACATGAAGATCATGCCGGCCATGCCGATCCATGCAAGACGCGCCTTGCTCGCGAGGAGCGTGTAGAAAAGAAGGAGCGATAATGCCAGCGTTCCCCATTTCGCAGCCTTGGACTTAAGGAGCTTCGAACTGAAGATGAAAAGGCCTGATACCGCCGCTGTAAGGACACATGAGAGCGTGCCGTAGAAGTTCGTGTTCTGGAGCGTTCCGTATGCCGTGTTGGGCATGCGGTTGACCGCGTAAAGACAGTATGAGATCTCGATGTTGAAGGACTGCAAAAATCCCAAAATGCCTTCGATAACAGCTATGATCGCATATGAGAAAAGGAGCTTTTTTCTGAGGTTCGGATCCACGATCATGGAGCCTGCGAAAAACAGTCCGTAATAGCAGAGGAATGTCTCGGGACGCTCACTGTAGAAGAGCACGCCATCGGCGAACACGCCGAAGTTTACCGAGCAGAACATCGAGATGAGCATGAATGCCGTCAAAGTGAAAAAGAAGATGTCGGCAAGGTACAGTTTGAACTTTCCGCTGACTGCTCTCGAGATCAGATTCAATACTATGAGAAGGACAAAAATGCCGCCGAATATCATGACGATATAAGGCTGATAGTAAGACGGATAAAGGAATCTCAGTTTCTTGATCTTCGCCTTGATGAGGAACTCCGTGATGATCTCCGCAACAGGCAGGAACATGAGGAGCGCCATTGACACGTAACAGAATACTTTATCGGAAGTGATCTTCGCGAGAACAGGCACCTTCGCCTCAGCTTCAGCAGTCATCCTTCAAAACCCCTTTAACACAAAACATTTAGTAATCTGATTCATTATAAAGAACTTGCAAACCATTTAAAAGTCCGTGAGTACTATACTTCGACAATGATATATAATTGTCACAGAATGAATCTCCGGGAGGAAAAGATATGTCTGTTGACTTACCGCAGGAACAGCTTGCAAAGCTCGTCGCATCGTTCATGAGCTACTCCGCAGGTCATCTTCCTGATGACGTTAAAGCCCGTCTCGCACAGATGAAAGAGACCGAGAACGAGGGCTTTGCACCCGATATCTATAACGTAATGGAAAAGAACATGCAGCTTGCTCATTCCCTGGGCAGGCCTTCATGCCAGGACACCGGCATCCCTCAGTTCTTCGCAAGGGTTGGCTCGAAATGGCCTTACATGGACATCATCGAAGACGCACTGATAGACGCAGTCAGGGAGGCTACAGCCAAGGCTCCTCTGAGACCTAACGCGGTCGAGGTTTTCGACGAAGTAAACACAGGCAACAACATCGGAACGCACAGCCCCTGGATCGACTGGGAGATCGTAAAGGACAGCGACGTTCTGGAACTCTATTTCTACATGGCAGGCGGCGGATGCTCACTGCCGGGCTTCTCCAAAGTCCTTATGCCGCTCGAAGGATACGACGGCATCGCGAAGGCGGTTTTCGAACAGATGACGACATACGGCGTAAACGCATGTCCTCCCTGCCTCGTAGGCATCGGCATCGCGGGCTCTTCCGAAGTCGCTGCCAAGCTCTCCAAAAAAGCACTCTTAAGACAGGTCGGTTCGCACAACCCTAATCCCAAGGCTGCCGAGATGGAAAAGCTCATTGAGGACGGCCTCAACTCCATAGGCCTCGGCCCCGGCGGATTCGGAGGAAAGCTCTCCGTCATGGGCGTCAACATCGAGCAGGCATCAAGACACCCTGCAACTCTTGCCATGGGCATGTCCACAGCATGCTGGGCGCACAGGAGAGCGGGCATCAGGATCAATCCCGACTTCACCTACGATCTCTTCACACACAAGGGGGCAGTCTTATGAGCACTTTCGAATTCACGACACCCGTATCCGATGAGGATATCAGGAAAGTACATATAGGCGATGTCATCTATCTTACAGGCGACATCGTGACCGGCAGGGACGACGTTCACCACAGAGTCGTAATGTCCGGCAAGATGCCTCCCGTGGACCTTACGGGCAAGGCCATCTTCCACGCGGGACCGATAATGAAGAAGATCTCCGCCGAAGGCGAACCCGACAAGTACAAGGTCATCAGCGTAGGCCCCACGACTTCGATGCGCATGGAAAAAGCCGAAGCGGAGTTCCTTGAAAAGACGGGCGTTAAGATAATAATCGGCAAGGGCGGAATGGGTCCCAAGACGACACAGGGCTGCATAGACAACTGTGCGATCCACACCATCTTCCCCGGCGGATGCGCAGTGGTTGCAGCCGAGGAAGTGACGGACGTCGAAGGCGTCGAATGGCTCGATCTCGGAATGCCCGAAGCCATGTGGAAGCTCAAGGCCGAGCGGTTCGGACCCCTGATCGTATCGATCGATTCATACGGCAACAACCTTATCGAGAATAACAAGGTCGATTTCAACGACCGCAGGGAAAAAGCTCTGGAAGAACTCAAGGGCAAGCTCGACTTCATGGGTTAACTGATGGATCCGAACAGCAGTCCCGCCGTCAGCAGCACATCTTATCCTGACCTCAAAGCGCTCTCAAAAGAGGGCGTCAGACTCCTCATCTTCGATCTCGACGGAACGCTCCTCGATTCCATGAGCGTATGGCACGATGTCGACAAGGAGTTCCTCGGCCGTTACGGATATGAGGTGACTCCCGACTACACGGAATTCGTCAAGCGCGTTTCCATCGAGGATGCCGCAAGATATACGCAGACCAAGTACCGCATCCCCATGACATGGCAGGAGGTTGCCGCCACATGGGAATCGATGGTATATGAATTTTACCGTTCTGAAGTGAATCTCAAAGAAGGCGCGAAAGAGTATCTGGTGGAAGCAAAAAGACTCGGGTTTTCGCTTAGCGTTACCACTTCCCTTTCCCGCCAAAACGCCGGCGCGGCGCTCACTCACACAGGCATAAAAGAACTCTTCGACTGCGTCATTACTCTGGAAGATCTGGGCGGAAAGATCGACAAGAGTTCACCCGACATCTTCCTCCGCGCGACTGAATATGTGTCAGCATCAGGCATCAGGATCGAGCCCTGCAGGGCTCTCGTTTTCGACGACGTTCCGCAGGCGCTGAAAGGTGCCAGAACCGGCGGATTCCTCACGTGTGCCGTATATGATAATATCGGCTGCGGAGGTCCCGAGGGGTGGGAGCGCTTCGCAGCCGAATGTGATTTTTCTGTAATGCGTTTCTGAATCAGTACTTATTCCGGGTTGTTCCTTTACCTCCTGCCCTTTCCTTTATCCCTTAATCTACGGCCGTAACTCAGATATTGATTACAGAATGGTACTATGCTTATTCGGGTTAATTCTGTTTTCAATCCTCCTTCTTTTCTTCTTTGTTTTCCTCCTTAGACACTTTTTTATTTTCGGAAATCTGTTCTGCTTCTTTCACTTCTGCAGCCTTCTTCTCTGCCGCTTCCTTCTCCGCACGGGCCTTTGCGAGCTTCTTTCTTCTCTTCTTGTTTGCGGAGAAGATGATGATAAGGATGATTACAGTAAGGACTGTCATGAAGATGAGACCCGGGATTATGGAGATGATCCACAGGAGGAGATCCTGGAAGAACTCTACCGTGTCTTCCCACATGTCCTTGAACTGATCCGTGACTCTCTCGCCGTAAGTTACAACGTGAGCCTCCTCGACTTCCTTCTCTTCGAGAACCTCTCTTAAAGTGAGGTTGAGAGTTGCGAACTGTACCTGGTTCTCGAGCACCCTGATCCTGGATTCGGAGCTCTCGATCTGGTATCTGACATCAGTGAGCCTGTTCTGAAGGATGATGATGGTATCGAGATCTTCAGCCTGCTTTAAGAGTTCCATCAGCTGGTCGTACTCGACTCTTAATGATTCGATCCTGGACTTTGTGTCAACATATTCGAGAGTAACGTCTGATGTGCCCTCACTCGAAGAAGTTACCGTGCAGCTTCCGCTTACAGCGCTGATGAGCGCGTCAAGCTTTTCCGCGGGAACGCGTACGGTGTAAGTTCCGGTGCGCAAATCCCTGTTGTTGCCCGTTCCGTTCATGGACGAATACTCGATATATCCTCCGCACTCCCTGACCTTGTTCTCGAGATCTGCGGAAACCGACGCGTAATTCGTCGTCTCTGCAGTGATGCTCACGGTCCTTATAAGAAGTCTTCCCTGTGTGGGATCCATGTTGACCTCGGTAATGTCCGGGGTGTTCTGCGTGACAACGTCGTTCTCGAAATACTCAGCTTCCTCATCGGCATATCCGAAGCTGTCGCTCATATCCATGGAATATGTAATTCCCTTGTTCGAGGAAGCACCGCTCAGGTATGAATTCGTTTCATAATTGGCATAAGCACTGTCATTGTGGGAGCGCACCTCCGAGGAAGCTGCCTTTGCCTTGCTCAGATATGTGCCTGCGAAAAGCAATAACACAAGCATGCTGGTCGCAACCGAGCCTGCCACTATACCTATGATCGCACCTTTTTTCATATATTTGTCCTCCGTATTCGGGCATGGTTTGTTTCCCGTTATTACCCTATATACAGACGGGGTCCGCGAAATGTTGCACCCCCTCCCTGATTTTTTTCGCGGGGCGGGGTCAAAGAGTATATACTTATCCCTATGAGCATCTCGAAAACACAACATGACCTTTGGGAATACCTTGCGCTTGAACGCCGCCCCATCGCACTCTACGGCACGGGCGACGGCGCCGACAAGATAATCGCCGTGTTAAAGAGTTACGGCCTTGCTGACCTTATAGCCGCTGTCTTTGCGAGCGACGGCTTTGTCCGGGACCGTATGTTCCACGGCTATAAGGTAATGTCATACGCAGACTGCTGCAGGACTCTGGCCGATGATTTCATCGTCCTCGTCTGCTTCGGTTCTTCAAGACCCGAAGTCCTCGAGCAGGTCGGAAAGATCGCTTCTATGAGGGAACTTTATGTCCCTGACGTACCCGTATACGGAAACATACTGTTCAACCGCGAATACTATGAGACCAATAAGGAAAGCATCGGGAATGTCTGTGCGCGCCTTGAGGATGATGCTTCAAAAAGCTACTTCAGAAACTACATCGATTATAAGCTCTCCGGAAGCCTCTCATATCTTGCCGCCTGCGAATCGTCTCCTGACGGTGAAGCCGCTCTTCTTTCCGGCATCAGGAACGGCTGTTATGTCGATCTCGGAGCGTACTACGGAGATACCGTAAAGAGATACCGCGAGATCATTCCGGGTTTAACCTCATGCGTTGCCATAGAACCCGAGCGTCATTCATTTGCCAAGCTCGAGGCATACGCGAAGGATCTGTCGGACGAAGGCTTTGACATAAGATGCATAAACGCACTTGTCGGAAGCAGGACCGGAACAGAACTCGTATCCTCATCAAGAGGCAGGGGCACAAGAGCCATGTCCAACAGCAACGTGGATATAAAGAACACCCGTGAGATCGACGTTGTAACAGTCGATTCTCTCGGCATAAGTGACGTGAGTTTCATAAAGTTCGATGTCGAGGGTTCCGAATCCGAAGCCATAGAAGGTGCACGTGAAACGATACTCAGATCGCGTCCCGTCATGAAGATCGCCTGCTATCACAGGAGCGAGGATGTTTTCGCCATCCCGGAAAAAGTGCTCGGGATACGTGACGACTACAAGGTCTTCATGCGCCACACCAGATGCATCCCGGGATGGGATACCGACTTCTATTTCGTCTGATAAGGAAACTCTATGAAAATACTGATCGTAAGCGACTCGCACGGAATAAACGGACCGTTAAGGACGGCGATATCAAAGGAAGCTCCCGACATGCTGATCCATTTGGGAGACTGCGAATATTCACAGTCCGAGATCGCTTCATGGGCGGGATCGCCCAGGACCCCGTGCGTATTCGTAAGGGGTAACTGCGACATCTCCTCATACGATCCTTCCATCGTGAAGACCGTGGCGGTCTTCGAACTCAAGGGACACAGATTCTACTGCTCTCACGGCCACATGCAGCATGCAGGTTACGGGCTCCTGACACTCTCGCTCTCGGCACAGGAACAGGGCTGCGACATCTGCCTTTTCGGACACACACATGTGCCGTACGACAGTTTCGGTGATGCGGTCAGGGCTTACGGAAGATATTACGGATCGGATGCAGGCAATCCGTCCGGTCCGCGCATACTCAATCCGGGATCGATCTCCCTCCCCCGCGGCGGCTCAAAACGCGGTTACATGATAATGGAGATGGAAGAGGACGGCAGATACGACGTAAAGTATCTTACAGTCGAATAGCCGTTCCCGCGCCCAGATATACAACGGGTTCTTAAAAATCCGAAAATGACGGCCGGAACATCAGGCCTTGTACTTCTTGACGTACTCCTGATACTTCTTCTCGTCCTTATCCTTACGCTGCTTGAAGTCGTGCATGTAAGTGTCGGAAACGTTCTCGCCGGAAGTCTTGAATCTGTATGCGATGGCGGCGATGTTGAGGCTGTGCTCGGCGATCCTGACGCAGCTGTACAGGATGTCGTTGAAGACGAATCCCTGCTCGGTCGTGCAGATACCGTTCGCAAGTCTCTCGACGTGGTTGGCCTTGAACTGGTCGCACATCTCGCTGATTACTATTCTCAAAGGTCCGATGTTCTCGGCATTGGCTGCATTGTTGGAAAGGAAGCAGTCCAAAGCCATCGTGTAGATGTCACGGACGGCGGGGATGACCCTGTTGAGTTCTTCCTGGGCGGCATCAGAGAAAGCGAGGTGCTTCGTCTCGATCTCCTCGGCCGAATCGGACAGATAGTTCGCGTGGTCCGCGATTCTCTCCACTTCTCCGATCGCCTGCAGGATCCTCGAAGACTTGTTCTTATCCTCGACGCTCAGGTGCTGCGTGGTGGTAAGCTTCATGAGATAGGAACCGAGAAGGTCTTCGTAACCGTCCACCCTCTCCTCATTCTTCTTGATGAACTCGAAATCTGTTGCGTTGTAACCGTTGATCAGCATGCCCATTGACTTGTCGAGCCCGTCCCTGGCCTTGCTGACCATCTTGATCATCATGTTGCGGCACTCACCGACAGCAATGGAGGGCGTGAGCATGAGACGCTCGTCGAGTTTGAACTCCTGCTCTTCCTCTGTCTCTTTGACGATGAGGTGGGCGATCTTTACGAGGAGCTTGCTGAACGGTAAAAGAAGTATCGTGTTTGCGATGTTGAATATCGAGTGGATGGCAGCAACGCCGACGATGTTGACCTGGTTGTCCATGAAACTGAAGTCGAAGATGGCATTTACCGCATAGAAAACGATGAGCCAGATGACAGTGCCGAGGAGCTTGATCGCGACGTGTATGACGGTAACTCTCTTTGCATCCCTGTTAACGCCGATGGAAGACAGGACGGCCGTCATGCAGGTACCGATATTGGCGCCCATTACGAGCGGGATCGCCATACCGTAAGTGAGCTGGCCCGTCATGGAGATACTCTGCAGGATACCGATGGCAGCCGCGGAGCTCTGGATGATGCCCGTTACTACCGCGCCGGAAAGAACGCCCAGGAGCGGGTTCTTGAATGCCGTCATTATGGAGACGAAGCTGTCCATCTCCTTCAAAGGCTCCATCGAAGCGGACATCATGGTCATTCCCTGCATGAGGATGGCAAAGCCGATGAGCATGGAGCCGATGTCCTTGTGGCGCTGTTTCTTGCACATCATGATCATGACGACGCCGATGAGTGCAACGACCAGTGAGAAGCATGAAGGCTTAAGGAGTTTTAAGACCAGACTGTCGCCGCTGTCGATGCCTGCGAGTGACAGGATCCATGCGGTGAGCGTCGTGCCGATGTCGGAGCCGAAGATAACGCCAACTGTCTGGGGCAGTTCCATGATGCCGGAGTTAACGAAACCGACCAGCATGACCGTCATTGCCGATGATGACTGGATGGCGATCGTTATTATCGCGCCGACAGCAAGTCCTTTGAACTTATTGTCAGTCGCTTTGTTGAGGAGTTTTTCGAGCCTGCCGCCTGCTGTCTTCTTTAAAGATTCAGACAGTGTATGCATTCCGTAAAGGAAGAATGCGAGTCCTCCGAAAAGGGTTATAAATGAGAAAACATCCATATCTTATGCTGCTCCGACATTGATCCAAATAATTTATTTTCTATCGTATTTTATCGTCAAATCGGCGATATGTAAAATCAGAAAATATTGTGTTTCAGATTACATAGACGGCTATCTATATATCAACAGACACAAGGCTTTGCGCTAATAACAGCGCCCGGCGGGCAACTTACTGAAATCCGCAATGGCACTGTGCACCCATTCATAGTAAAATTGTTTTTATAAATTTAATTCAAGGGGGATCAGAACGATGAAGAAAAGATCCGTAATGTCGCTCGTCCTGGCTGCGAGTACGGTATTTACGTTTTTCGGCACTGTATTTGCCGACTCACCGACCAGCGGCCAGTTCAAGATGAACGAGGGTTACTATAAGTGGAATTATGAGACGAGCAGTAAGACATTGAATATCAGCAAGGGCTCATCATCCGGGTTTCAGGATTCCAGATATGACAAGGACACGGCCAAAGAAGCCGTAAAGATGAATATAAGCGGAATACAGCCTCTTCCCGGCGGTCAAAATGAATATAGTTATTACATCTACCCGTATGATATGCCTGCTCTTAAAGAGATTACCTTCACCGGCACATGCGAGGTCGTAAAAAATCTCCATGTATGTACAAATCTGTCAAAGATCACCTTCAGCGCAAACAGCGCCAAATGGGTCGAACTTGATTTTTCCAGGAATTATCTGGTCACGCTGCCTAAGATCCTCTGCGACACATCAGACACTAAATTCAATCTTAATATCAGCGACACAAGGACCGCGAACATCACCGTACCTGCGCAATACGGCTCAGACAGCCGCATAGAGTACTCTTTCAAGAAATCGTCAGACATTGAAAATGTTACTTTCGAGAAAGGAACAAAATGCATACCTGATGAGGCTTTCTATGACTGCGAGAAGCTCAATTCGGTCAGCATCCCCACGGGAGTAACCACGATCGAGTACAGCGCCTTCGCCAAGTGCAAAAACCTCACTTCAGTAACCATCCCCTCAACCATAACCAGGATCCGTCACAACGCTTTCGAGGGTTCCGGAGTAAAGGACATCTACTACGACGGGACAAGATCGAAGTGGTACGGACTTGTACAGCAGTGGGATGACGACGGACCGATCAACGGCGCGAATGTCCTTTATCTTGACGGCACTGTGGTTCACTGCAACGACGGAGATGTCCTTATAAGATTTGATGAGAAAGAGACGCGGTACTATTACCGTTATTACCAGAACTGGTTCGGCTGGTCAAAGGAAAGCAACGGCAAGTGGAAATACTACAACGATAACGGCGGATCTTCCTACGGATGCATGCAGGTAATAGACGGAAAGACCTACGGGTTTGACAAGAACGGTTACATGATAACCGGCTGGGCCCAGTTCGATAACAACTGGTATTTCTTCAATAAGTCCGGCGTCATGCAGACCGGCTGGGTACAGTCAAATGGCTATTGGTATTACCTGAATAACAAGGGCATCATGCAGACAGGATGGCTCCTTGACGTCGGCAAATGGTATTATCTTAATCCCAATGGCGACATGGCCACGTATTGGAAGCAGATAGAAGACGTCTGGTATTATTTCGGATCCAACGGCCAGATGGTTACAGGCTGGAAAAAGATCGACGGTTACTATTTCTATTTCAAGACCAACGGCTCAATGGCTGCAAATGAATACTGCGGCGGTTACAGGCTCGATGCTGACGGCAGATGGACATATACCTACAAGGCTTCCTGGAAGAAAGATTCCAAGGGCTGGTGGTATGGCGATTCAAACGGCTGGTATGCAAAGAACCAGACTCTTAAGATCGACGGAAAGAATTACAACTTTGATAAGTCAGGTTACTGCACGAATCCTTAAGATCCGTTATTCAATTTAAGTATTGGAGAGGCTGCTTCAGTGAGGCGGCCTTTCTTATGTATCCATGTTCGCGATGGCATGCATGACGATATGGAAAACCCTCATGAAACCGCCTGAGTAGTCGGCCTTGTCTACAGCCTTGCTAATAAGAATCGGGTTATCCGTTCCGATGACGTCCACGCCGCAGCTGATGAGATACTGTACGGTATCGTCGCGGTCCACCGTCCAGCAGAATACTTTCTTGCCCTGCTCGTGCATGCGGTGTACGAGTTCGGGGGTAACGTATGTCTCTTCGATCGTGATGTTGTCGGAGTATTCCAGATCTTCGAGATTGCCGAGAGCGACAACCATGCAGTAGCCCTTGGTGATGGTGGGATCGAGCTCCTTGATGCGCTTCATGCGCGCGGCATTCTGCGAGATCACCATGACGTTGTCGTGCATGCCGGTGTCGTTTATAACTTTGAGCACGTTTTCCTCAAAATTCACATCACTTCTGTGACCCTTGAGCTCAACCTGGACATTCAGCCCGTTCTCTTTCGCGAACGTGAGCGCCTCTTCAAGCGTCGGTATGACTACGTGCTCGTAATCTCCAGGCATCCAGTTGCCTACCTTGCAGGCTCTCACTTCGGCAAAAGTATGCTCATGGATGGCCAGGTTATACCCGGTCACCCTCTTTATCGTTGAATCGTGATTGCAGACTATGACGCCGTCAGAAGTCTGATGGACGTCGAGTTCTATCCACTGCAGGTTCTCGCTGGCTGCGAGCTCGAACGCCTCCATGGTGTTCTCGGGTGCGTTCACGTTATCTCCGCGGTGCGCGCAGACTAACGGTCTTTCAACATCCTCAGCGAGGAATGAATACTTCTGGTAAACGAAGAAACAGGATACGGTGGCGAGTACCGATAACAAAACCATAGAGGTTATGAGAAATTCCTTTGAAGGTTTTGTGGCCCTGAAAGTCGACTTGGCGATCGTATTGAACTTTGCCTCCCCGTCGAAATACTTGTAGAACAGCACCGTCAGTGCGGCATTGTTTACCGCAGGCGAGAGATAGCTCTTCAGGATCTGCCTGAGCATGTATGTGTAAGTGCCGACCGCCTCGGACTTGTCGACGATGCTCGTGTTGCCGCGGATCCAGGACATCAGTTCCTTATAGTTGACGACGATGATCGAAGAAACGGAATTTATCGTGAAGTTCATAAGGATCGTAAGAAGGATCATGGTGAGTATCGTCTCGACAAAATGGCCTTTTACGAGTCTTCTTGACTGCCTGCAGCTCTGGATGAATGATTTCTTCTGGATAACGAAGCTGTTGACCGAAAAGATGTATACGGTGAGAAATACGATAAGGATAAAATAGATCGCGTTGTACAGCGCGCCCAGACCTTTCGTATAGTCGATGGTCTGGTCAACGAATCCCGGCAGGATGAGCTTGAAGGTCGATCCCGAAAGCGGCAGCAGCTTTGTCAGCGGGAAAAGGACCAGGATGAATATGATTATTATCCAGTTCTTCGGGTGGATGGCCTTTCTGCATACGTGAAGTCCTGCATAGATCATGCTGGTGATATTCGTATTGCGTCCCACGCTTCCCATGGAAAACGCATGCTGCAGTCCCGCGATCTGGAACAGCGACATGAGAGTGACCACGATCACAAAAGCCGCCATGGCAAGGATGGATAAGGGATTTAAAAGCACGCGCTGAATGTTTTCGGGCGCGATGTACGTCTCTCCGCTTACCATCATCATGAACTCTATCAGCCTTCCCTTGAGGAAAGTTGTGAGCGATGCCGTAAAGACCGAAGTGATAAGAAGAAAGATCAAGACTTCCTTGAAGTTCTGCCTGAAAAGGATAAAGACCTCTTTCAGGAAATATCCGAACCCGGAGAAGAACTTCGAGACATGGTTCTTGGCCTTTTTTGAAAATTTGCCGTTAACGGATATGACAGACATTGGTTTCCATAACTCTCGAAATGTTTATTCTGCCGTCATTATAATTACGCCGTACCCTTATATCAAGTTTGCCGGATAACTCCCGGCAGATTCCCGTACTGCCCTTAGCAACTGACATATTTATCAATCTCAGTTGATGAATGACTGTTACCATAGTAAGATTTTAAATATTTATGATATATGGGGGGATCTGTTATGAAGAAAGCATTCGTGTCGCTTTTCATGTCACTTTGCATCCTTATCTCGATGTTCAACACCGTTCTTGCTTATGATGACAGCGGTGAATGTTATATCGGGGATGATGTCTATATATGGAGATACACTCTGGTCGACAATATGTATGGCTTTATGGAATTTGTTAAGACCAATAAAACTTCCTGCAGCGAAAAGAGCTTTGCTTCCCACGCCAGTTTGGTTGACCGTGTTTCAGTTGCTTCTTCCTCGTTTGTAGGCAACTTTGCTATCCCCGCGTCACTGAGCTCCGTGCACTCCATTTCATTTTCCGGAGAATTCTATAAAGTGTCAGGCCTTTCGAACTGTCCCTGGCTCGAAAAGATAAACATCAGCAACAATGCAAGCTCATATATCATACTCGATATGACCGGCTGGCCCTCCGAAACATTTCCGGATATAGTAACCGACGGAATCGCGCCCGACTGCAGGATCGGATTGAATTTTGAAGGTTATAAAGGGTCTTCAAATGTGGCCGTCCCCTCAAAATACACCGGTAGTTTTCCGGAATTTGAATACTCTTTCAGTGATTCAAACGTAATTACAAACGTCTCTTTCGCGAACGGAACAAGAACGGTCCCTGAAGCCGCATTCTACAACTGCAAAAATCTTACTTCGGTTACCCTGCCTTCAGGTCTTCATACGATCGAATACAGTGCTTTCAAAAAGTGTACAAACCTGAAATCCATAACCATTCCGGGCACCATCAAGAGCATCGGATTCAATGCCTTTACGGGATCAGGTCTGGAATCCATAAAATATTACGGTGACAGCGGCAAATGGATGACGCTTGTCAAAGAGATCGACTCTTCAGAAACCCTTATCGGAACCGCGCTTCACCTCGACGGTACCATTGTCCACTGCAATGACGGAGATATCGTCATACGCAAGACAGATAACGGTTACATGGATAAATATATCAATGTCCGTGTCGGCTGGTTCAGTCTGGGCAACGGAAAGTGGATGTATTTTGACAACGACGGAAAGGTCATCTACAACAAGATCGCAACGGTCGACGGTCATAAATATGCTTTTGACGATCAGGGCGTCATGATCACCGGCTGGGCCAAATTCAACAACAAGTGGTATTTCTTCAACAAGTCAGGCATCATGGCAACCGGCTGGCTCAATAACAACAATAAATGGTTCTACCTGAGCAGTGACGGCTCCATGGTCACGGGCTGGCAGAAGATCGGCGGCAAGTGGTACTTCTTCAATTCCGAAGGAGCAATGGTAACCGGATGGAAACAGATAGAAGGATACTATTATTTCTTCAAGTCTGACGGTTCCATGGCAGCAAATGAATTCTGCAGCGGATACTGGCTCGAATTAAGCGGCAAGTGGCTCTACAAGGAAAGGGCAAGCTGGAAGAAGGATTCCAAGGGCTGGTACTATCAGGACACTTCCGGATGGTATGCGAAAAACGCCACTTACAAGATCGACGGCAAGAACTATAACTTCAACAGCGAAGGTTATTGCACAAACCCTTAAACATCCATTGTTTTAAAGATTTTTTATCTTTACCAGTGTCATAAGAAGGTAAGAAAAACCTATTTCCTCGTGTGCTATATTATTAGCATTAGTGCTTTCTTTTGTATAAAAACGGGGTGATCACATATGGCGAAGTGGATTATTGTCGTAGATGACGACACTGCCAATCTTAAGATGGCAGGTCATATCCTGAGTAAGAACAACATGCGCGTTACCGCCCTCAAATCGGGCAGTGCTTTTCTCGAGTACGTTGACACAAACGGCATGCCGGATCTGGTGCTTCTTGATATCAAGATGCCCGTGATGGACGGCTTCGAGACGCTCGGGAAACTCAGGCAGATAGAGCAGCAGAAGGGTCTGATGAAGACGCCCGTCATTTTCCTTACGGCGGATGAGGATGTCGACACCGAGACGAGAGGCTTTGAGGTCGGCGTATCCGACTTTATCAGAAAGCCTTTCAATCCCGACGTCCTCCTCAGGAGGATCGACAACATTATGTCGAACTCACAGGAGATGCAGAGCCTTAAGAGCGAAGCAACGATCGACAAGCTGACAGGTCTCCTCAACAAGGGCGCGACAGGCGTCGAACTCTCAAAGACATGCTCCAATTCCACCGGCTGCCTTATGATGATCGACCTCGATTCATTCAAGCTCGTAAACGACCTTTACGGACATGAGATGGGCGACAAGGTCCTCATCGCATGTGCGGACATCATCCGTTCGGCAGTTCCTTCAGGCAGCAAATGCGGAAGGATCGGCGGCGACGAGTTCACCGCTTTTGCACTCGGCGTCACGACCGAGAAGGCGGTTGCCGAGATCGCTCAGACCATCAACGACAACATCACCCGCAGGGCAAAGGAACTGATGGGCGAGGACATGAGCATACCGCTCGGAGCTTCCATCGGAGGCATCTTCGTTCCGAGATTCGGAAACGATTACAATTCACTCTTAAAGCTCGCCGACAAAGCTCTCTACATCATCAAGAAAAACGGCAAGCACGGTTACGGACTCTACGACGATGACGTCGACAACGGACAGGAGACATCGGCCGCAGACATCCACGCGATCTCCGAGATCCTGGGCGAGCGTTCCATCCACGATGTCGCGCTCCAGCTCGACAAGGACTCCTTCTCCCCTGTCTACCGCTATGTCATCAGATACATAATGAGACACCACATCAACGCATGTAAGGTCCTTTTCACGCTCTCACCCGAGAACGGAACGGCGGACAACGATTTCTACGACGGCGTTGACGAATTCGGTAACCACATCAGGGAATCCCTCCGCAAGTCGGATATCTTCATGAGGAACAGCAAGAACCAGTATTTCGTTTTCCTCACGGACATCAGGGCCGACTCCGTAGGCAAGGTCATATCACACATCATGGATCCCTGGAACGCCAGGAAGATAACCAATCTCGTTATCACATACGAGACGGAATTCATCGGCAGCAATACAGAACCCGCCGAAAAGGAGAAGGTCAGGACTGTCGTTGTCGTTGATGACGACGTCATCAATCTCCAGGTTGCGGGCAAGATCCTCAGTTCGGGCGGACTTCATGTCGTCGCATTAAGATCGGGAGAGGCCCTTTTCGAATACCTGGACAAGGAAGCAGAGATGCCGAGCCTGATACTTCTGGACGTCAAGATGCCCGGAATGGGCGGTTTCGACGCGATAAAGAAACTCCATTCCCTCGAGTCGGCCGCATCTAAGATCCCCGTCATATTCCTGACGGCTGACGAGAGCGAAGGCTCCGAGAGAGAAGGCCTGCAGCTGGGCGCGATGGACTTCATAAGGAAGCCCTTCGTTCCCGAAGTCCTCCTTTTGCGCGTCAATAACCTCATACAGCTTGTCACTTTACAGAAGCAGCTCTATTTCGAGGTCGAGCAGAAGACAAAGGAAAACAAGGCTCTGTTCCTGCAGGCCATAAGCTGCCTCGCAGCGGCGATCGATACAAAGGACGTTTATACCAAAGGTCATTCAAGCCGCGTCGCGGAGTATTCGAGGATGATAGCCAAAAGACTCGGTTTCTCAGATGAGAGACAGGACGAGATCTACATGATCGCGATCCTTCACGATGTCGGCAAGATCGGCATCCCGATCTCCGTTCTCAACAAGATGGGCAAGCTCACCGAAGAAGAATACGCGCTGGTCAAGAAGCATTCCGAGATGGGCGCATCCATCCTTCAGAATATCGAGAGCGATCCCAAGTTCGCGCTGGGCGCAAGACATCACCACGAGAGGTATGACGGCACCGGTTATCCCGACAGGCTCAGCGGCAGCGCCATCCCCGAAGAGGCCAGGATAATAGCCGTGGCTGACGCTTATGACGCCATGTCGAGCGACAGAATCTACAGGACGCGTCTCACGCAGGAAATGATAAAAGATGAACTGAAGTCCGAATCAGGCAGACAGTTCGATCCGCATTTCGCGGAAATAATGCTGGAGATCATAGAGGAAGATAAAGAATACAAATACAGGGGATAATCCTTATGACTACGACAACCGACATCAAAGATATGTTTCAGTCCTCCCACCTGACGCTTCTTGTAAGTTACACTATCTTTTCCATGATACTGATAGCCGAATCATTTCTCATGGGTTGGGAAAAATGGGCGATACTGCTCATCTTCGTCGGTGTCATCGTAGCCTGGACGCTCCACATAAGGCATAACACGCCCGCGAACATCCGCATCTGGATCTATGCGATCCTGATGATGGGATGTTTCTTCTTCTACGGCATCCACGATACGAGCACGTTCGATCTCGCTATCGTAATGTCCGCGATTATCACGCTCAACATCATGACCGGCAAAAAGCCCCTCATCACGCTCTGCCAGTTCACCTACTATGTCACGATGATCTACGAGATCGTGATGCTGATAATCGGCGGCGAGACCTTCGACGCTCTCATGATAACGCGCATCATCCTCCACCTCTGCATGGTCTACTTCATCGGCAGGTTCGCGAAAACGATAATCGACAGATGGCTTCAGGTCCTCAGCAGTTCCAATGACGAGGTCGAACAGCTCAAGGAAGCGACTGAGCGTCTCAACGATTTCCTCGCAAACGTCTCTCACGAACTGAGGACTCCGGTAAATGCCATCATCGGTCTTACGAGCCTTGCCATCGACAAGTCCAAGAACCGCGAGATACAGCACGATCTGATAGCGGTAAGGGACTCCGGACGCAAGGTCGCAGAGCAGATAAGCGACATCCTCGACTATTCCGAGATCGACCGTAAGAAGGCAGTCTGCAACAATGAAGACTACATGCTCTCTTCCGTTCTCCACGATCTCGTCACTGACGTAAAGCAGTATAAATCCAAGAATGTTGAGCTCATCATCGACGTCGATCCCTCGATCCCGGCGGTAATGAATTCCGACGTTGCCAAGCTCAAGAAAGTTTTGAAGGCGCTCATCACCAACGGTCTCAAGTACACGCAGAAAGGCGGCGTTTACGTAAGGATCACGGCAGCCAAGCATGAGTACGGACTTAACCTCAACATCGAAGTCACCGATACCGGCAAGGGCATGACCGAATACGAACTCGAGAAGGTCTACGACAGCTTCTATCAGGCTGATTCCGGACGTTCCCGCCAGGGCGGCGGTCTTGGTCTTGGACTTGCGATAGCATCAGGCTTCGTCTCACTCCTGGGCGGCTTCATGACGATCAACAGCAAGCCCGACATCGGCACCACGGTCACCGTCAGCATTCCGCAGAGGATCGTCGATCCTTTGAGCTGCATGTCCGTTGCCGCACCCGACAAGCTCTGCCTCGGCGCGTTCCTGCATTTCGAGAAATACGAGAATCCGGCAGTCAGAGACTACTACAACTCAATGGTACTCAACATAGTTAAGGGTTTAGGAGTCCAGATGCACCGCGTTAACAACGCTGAAAACCTGAAACTCCTCAAGAACTCCGTTCATCTGACGCACCTGTTCATCGCGGAAGAAGAATACAACGACAACGTCGACCTCATTGAGGAACTCGCGAAAGAGATGGTCGTTGCCGTCGTCGCTAACGAAGGAATGATCCTTCCCAAGAACACGCACGTTAAGATACTCGAGAAGCCCTTCTACTGCTTCCCTGTCGTATCCATACTGAACTCCACCGTCGGCACCAAGGAAGAGAACGTCAAGAAGCTCCGCTGCGACGGCGTAAGAGCTCTCGTCGTTGACGATGAATCCATGAACCTGGTCGTTGCAAAGAGTATCTTCGGAAGATACGGCATGAAGGTCTACACCGCCTCATCCGGTCAGGAATCGATCGACATCTGCCGTGAAAAGGTTTTCGACATCATATTCATGGACCACATGATGAGCGGCATGGACGGCGTCGAAGCAATGAAGAGGATAAGGACCGACGTCGCCGGATTAAACGGCTCCATACCTGTCGTGGCACTCACCGCGAATGCCATGAGCTCAGCAAAGCAGATGTTCCTTAAGGAAGGCTTCGACGGCTTCGTAAGCAAGCCTGTCGAGATCGAGGAGCTCGAGCGCGTATTGAAGCAGGTCCTCCCTAAATCCTCAATATCGTTCGTCGATGCGAGCGAGATAGCGGAAGAGGAAACATCGGTAAAAGACGAGATCCCGCAGGAGGCATCTTCCAAACCGGCTGCGGAGAAGGATCCGATGGAGGAGCTCAAAAAGAGCGGCATCGACACCGTCGCAGGCATCAGCTACTGCGTGGGCGACGTCGACTTCTACAGGTCGCTCCTCATCCAGTTCGCAACAGAGAGCGCCGACAAGATGGCTGCAATGAAGAACTATTACTCCGTACGCGACTGGCATAACTATGAGATACTCGTTCATGCCCTGAAGAGCACTTCAAAGATGATTGGCATAGCCGCGCTGTCCGAGAAGGCGAAAGCTCTGGAGCAGGCAGCGAAAGAAGACAACGAGGAATACATCCTCGATAATCATGAACAGATGCTCATGGACTACAACCGCGTCACGGCGGACATAAAGGAACTGCTCCTTTCCGACGACGAAGAGGATGAAGTCTTCGAGTTTGAACCCGAGAGCAACGGAGGTGATAAGGTATGAGAGACATATTGAGATATCTTTTCAAGCCTTCGAGCAACGATCCTGAAGCGATCAAGTCGGCTTACTATGAATCCGTCGGACCTACCCGCGTCACCATGATCCTTGCGTTCCTCGCTGCGGTCATCTTCATGACGCTCACATTCGTTTACCCGCCCTATTTCGGCGGCACGACAGTACTTTACCACCAGATATGCTACCTCTGGCTCCTCGTCGTCGTACTCGTCTGGATGTTCGGCGTCCATCACGCCATGAAGGACTATGAGACCAGATACCGCACCGTATACGTCCTCAATCACTTCATGGGCATCTCGCTATACCTGTGGGTCATATCGCTCGTCATCGTCAACTCCCTCGCACGCGGCACACTGGACACCACGCTGTTCATGACCGTTGCGCTGGTAGTCCCGCTCTGCGTCTATTTCAACCCGATAGCATATGTCATCATCGCGCTGCTCTCCAACGCTGCGATGGCGTCATTCATGTTCTACATGGTCTCCAACGGCGCGATCGAACCGAACGAGCTCGCCAACTTCACCATCTTCTCAGTCTTCCAGGTCGTAATGGGCATCATCATGTCCTACACGAGATTCAGGCTCAACGAACAGCTCGTAACTGCCGAGCGCCAGCGTAAAGAAATCGTCATGCTGAACAAGTCGCAGAACAGCTTCTTCTCCAACATGAGCCACGAGATCAGAACGCCCATCAACACCATTATCGGTCTCAACGAGATGATCCTCAGAGAAGATGTCAGCGAGGAAGTAGTGGAAGACGCAGTCAACATCAAGGCTGCGGGCAAGCTCCTCCTCAATCTCATCAACGATATCCTCGACATGAGCAAGTTCCAGTCCGGAAGCATGCAGCTCCTGATAGAGCCCTATCACACCGGCGACATGCTCTCAGACATCGTCGGCATGCTCTGGATCAGAGCAAAAGACAAGAAGCTCGAATTCAACGTGGACGTATCACCCGAGATCCCCGCGGAGCTCGTCGGCGATGAAGTCCGCATCAAGCAGATACTCATCAATGTCATCAACAACGCGATCAAGTACACCAAGGAAGGTTCGGTATCCCTGACTGTCCAGTGCGAGATGAAGGAAGACAAGACCTGCAACATGATCTACATGGTCTCCGACACCGGCATCGGCATCAAGTCAGAAGACATCCCCTACCTCTTCTCGGCATTCAAGAGAGTCGACGAGACAGTCACCAAGCACATCGAAGGTACCGGTCTGGGACTCTCGATCGTTAAGCAGCTGGTCGACCTCATGGGCGGTAAGATCACCGTAAACAGCGTTTACAAGAAGGGATCTACGTTCATCATCGAGATCCCCCAGCGCGTCGAAAGAGAGGGCTCCGTCGGCAACTACGACTTTACAAAGGCGGGCAGCACCGCGGGACGCAAGAAGGAATACCTTCCCAAGTTCGAAGCACCCCAGGCGAGGATCCTGGTCGTCGACGACAACGAGGCCAACCTCATGGTCGTCAGCAAGCTCCTGCGCGACACCAAGGTCCGTATCGATACGGCTTCGAGCGGCGTTGAAGCATTGAGAAAAACTCTTAACATCAAGTACGACGTGATCTTCATGGATCACCTGATGCCCGAAATGGACGGCGTCGAGTGCAGAAGAAGGATCAAGGAGCAGACAGGCGGAAGATGCCGTGAATCGGCCATCGTCATCCTCACGGCCAATGCCGATGAGGAGAACCGCGCGCTCTATGCCCGCGAGAATTTCGACGGATACCTTGCCAAGCCCGTTAGCGGCGAGGCACTCGAAAACGAGCTCTACAACCACCTGCCGAAGGAGATCGTCAAGATTACCGGCAACAGGAGCGAGATCGCCGAGGAGTCCATCTCCTGGATGAAGGGCGCCAAGAAGCGTAAGAGCATCGTCATTACCACGGAGAGCGTTGCCGACCTCTCACCCGAGATCATCGAGAAGTACGGCATTGCTGTCCTCCCCCACAAGGTCCACACGGAAGAAGGCATCTTCAAGGACGGCAAGGAGATAGAGACGCTGGGCGTTCTCAAGTATATGGAAGATCCGAACCATATCGTCCTGCCTCAGGGGCCTACGGTAAGAGAGGTCGAGGAGTTCTTCGCAAAGCAGCTTTCATACTCAAACAACATCGTCCACGTCTCGATCTCGAGCAAGATCGAGCACAGCGGATATAAGCCCGCACTCGATGCGTCGAAGTCTTTCGACAACGTTTTCGTAATCGATTCCGCGCACCTGTCGAGCGGCCAGGGTCTTCTCGCGATAGAAGCATGCAGGATGGCCGAAGCAGGTCTTACGCCCGAAGAGATCATCAAGGATCTCGAAGTCGTAAAGAAGAAGATCCATACGAGCTTCATAGTAGACAATCTTGACTTCCTCGCACGCGCCGGCCAGGTCGGCAACGGTACCGCCAACATCGTCAAGTCGCTCATGGTGCGCCCCATCCTCGTCCTGCGCAAAGGTAAGATGGGCGTAGGCATGTCCTACTTTGGCTCAAGGGAAAAGGCCTGGAAAGCATACATCAGCTCCGTCCTGAACCGCGGCGCGTCCATCGACACGAGAGTTCTCTTCGTAACCTACGTCGGCATTAACAAGCACGATCTGGACTGGATCCGCGAGCAGATCGAGAAGCGCATGCATTTCGATGAGATCTACTTCAAGCAGGCCTCCCCTGCCATCGCGGTCAACTGCGGCGCCGGCACATTCGGACTGCTGTACATGGAGAAGTGACGGGAATCGTCTGACCACCTCTGCTGATTATCACTGCTGATCTCCGCCACACTTAAGCAGACACAATAAGGGCTGCCTGCGAAGCGGTTATAAAACCCGGCTAAAAACTCGGTGCCCGCCTGGTTTTTTGCCTGCTTTTGATTATTTTCGCCCCGAAAACCCGGCTAAAAGCCCGGCTACAGCCGAGGTTTCAGCCTGCTTTTTCAAGTCAGACACATAAGCCGGATTTAATTCGGCAACTATGCGGCACTGCCGAATCATTTGCCGTATTTTTCAAGCATCAGCTTAGAAAAAACTAGCAAAAATAAGGCATAGCCGAATCTTTGCCGAATAAATTCAATCCGTCTGCAGGAACCTTTTGCAGAAATAAACTGGCTGCCTCACCTGAGACAGCCCTGTACATTAATCTTATTAATCTGAGACCTTAATACTTCTCGCCCTTGTCGTTGAAGCGGTGCCAGACGCCGTCGATCTCGATCCATCCGGTGACCATCTTGCCGTCAGCCTTGAAGTAATATGTCTTTCCGCCTGACTCCAGCCATCCGGTATGCATTGCGCCGGAGGACTCGAAATAGTACCACGAACCGCTGATCTCAACCCAGCCAGTTGCCATCGTGCCGTCAGCCTTGAAGTAGTACGTTGTGCCGCCGATCTTAGTAAGACCCGTCTGCATCGCGCCGCTGTCGTTAAAGTAATACCATTTACCGCTGATCTGCTGCCAGTTTTTCTGCATGATGCCCTTGCTGTTGAAGTAATACCAGGAACCGCCGATCTCCTTCCAGCCTGTCACCATCACACCGTCGGTACCGAGGTAATACCAGGAACTGCCGCTCGCGTACCAGCCTGTCTGCATGATGCCGTTACCGTCAAAGAAGTACCACTTGCCGCTGATCTGCTGCCAGCCGTTCTGCATTACGCCGCTGGTGTTAAAGTAATACCACTTGCCGCCGATCTGTTGCCAGCCGGTTACCATGACACCGTTGCTCTTGAAGTAATACCACTTACCGCCGATCTGCTTCCAGCCTGTCCTCATGGCACCGTCGCTGCCCAGGTAATACCATGAGCCGCCGATCTGCTGCCAGTCAGTCATCATGTCGCCGTCAGCATTGAAGTAATACCAGACCTTCTTGATCTCATACCAGCCGCCTTTGACCATGTTTCCGTCGCCGTCATAGTAATGCCAGATGCCGTCTGCTTCGACCCATTCGTTTCTGTGAACAGGCTTGAAGGGCGAAGATATCTCGACCGGTCTGCTCGCATAATCAGTAAGATATTCAGCGCATGCCATCTCAGCAAGGATATACACATGGTAGTCCTTTCCCCATTTTTCGGGATCCAGAGATGAGGGGAATTTAAAGGAGCCGGTGTCCTTCTTGGCGAATTCTTCGGCAATGGAATCGTAGTAGAGGATCTTAGCCCCGTTGGTGTTGCCTGCCGTATATTCCTTATCGAGGATCAGTACGGATACTCTGTTGACATCGGACGAATGCGATCCTGAGATGGCGAACGGGACAGTTACGTTTCCGGCGCCGTCTGTATCACAGGCAAGTCCGTTCTGAAGTGCGATATTGAGCTTATTGTCAAGTAAAGTAAGCTTGAAATCGTCTGCTATCTCTCCGGTCCTGGAAGAAAAGATAATATAACTCTGGTCGATGTTTAATGCAGGTGCAACGCCATTATAATTGCTGCCGGCATTACAAGTTGCCAAAACTCCGCTCTTATGGACGTACCCGGCATTTTGGGAAAACATTCTTGAGGATGAACGCATCCAGTATGCTTCTCCGGATGAGTAGTACTTTAACCGGGTTGTAACTTTATGAGAAGCACAACCATAAGGAGAATCCAGATCCGACAGTTCTTCATAATCCCAGCCGTCATCAGATGAATACCCGTATGCAGTGTTTGTTAATTCACCCGCATCGAGAAGGAACAACTTATCATCAACAGAAACCGGTGAACCATACATATATTTATGGAACGATCCCTGTCCGTAAGAGACTTTTCCGTTGCCGCTACTCTTTAAGATGGCATTGATATCCGTATCAGTAAATGCATAATACAGGAATTCATCGTTGAGGTATTTCCGTACATCGCTTTCCTTCCATGATTTCGAAGCATCATCGTCATCGAACTTCATGTCGAACAAAGGGAGATCGCTGTCCAGGAACAGGGATTTTCTGGAAGAATAAACCTGGGAATCTTTCTGCAGCACACGGAATTTGATCGGTACGCTGTCATACATTCCGAAATATACATAGTTGCCCGTCCAGCCCCTGTTATCCTTCGGAGCCTCCGGATTTGATATACCCGAAACCCCCAGGAAAGTATTATCCTGATCCTTACTCTCATACGCCAGTACCGTGCCGTTTCCAAGCACATTCGGCAGTAACGTGACGAACATTGATGCAGATAAAAACGCTGTGGCGGCTTTGCCGGCACATTTTTCCAATCTCCTGTTACCCATATCAGTCTCCTTTTCGATCGAGGTCTGTTTGCAGCTGAAAACACTGCCGGCCTGAAGCACTAATAAAATATAATTGAAATAATAATGGATTACAACAGAAATTAATATCACCCGTTTGTACCATTTTTCCCGTGATCCCGCCATTTCCGGATCGCCCGGGCGGCAAATGATCCGTTCCTTCAATGGCCACAAAAAACCGCCCCGGGTACACATGCCCGGAGCGGTCTTTAAGTTCTTAAGTTGTAACTGAGATATCAGTAGTTCTCTGCGTTGACTTCGAAATAAGCCTGGGGATGAGCGCATACAGGGCAGATCTCGGGAGCCTTCTCGCCGACTACGATGTGACCGCAGTTCCTGCACTCCCAAACCTTGACCTCGCTCTTTGCGAATACTTCCTGAGCCTCAACGTTCTTAAGGAGAGCTCTGTATCTTTCCTCGTGATGCTTCTCGATGGCGCCGACCATTCTGAACTTTGCTGCGAGTGCCGGGAAGCCCTCTTCCTCAGCTGTCTTTGCGAAGCCTTCGTACATGTCTGTCCACTCGAAGTTCTCGCCGTCAGCAGCTGCTGCAAGGTTCTCAGCTGTCGTGCCGATGCCCTCGAGCTCCTTGAACCACATCTTTGCATGCTCTTTCTCGTTGTCAGCAGTCTTAAGGAAGAGTGCTGCGATCTGCTCGTAGCCTTCCTTCTTAGCCTTGGATGCGAAATAAGTATACTTATTCCTTGCCTGTGACTCACCTGCGAAAGCAGCCTGTAAGTTCTTCTCTGTCTGTGTGCCTGCGTACTTGCTCATTTTTGTTTCCTCCTGCGTTTTGGTTATAGTATTTTCTATTATTGTTTCTTTAACGGGCGCTTCTCCGCCGGTGGGTATGAAGTAGCTCGCATCGTGCTTGCACCACGGGCATATGAAATCGGAAGGCAGAGTGTCGCCTTCGTAGATATATCCGCAGACCGTGCAGATGAAGCCTTTCTTCGGAGCCTCGGAAGCAGCCGCCGCGGGTCTCTTCTTGATGTATTTCTGGTAAAAAGCATAAGTGACCGAAGGATCGTCCGATAAGATCTCCCCGTCCATTACGTCTGCAAGGAACAGCGTATGCGTTCCGAGATCCGTCGTGCTTACAACCTTTGCGGACAGATAGGCATTCGTCTCTTTCGCGATATATGCGATACCGTTTGCCGCACGCTTAAAGTCGAACGATTCCATCTTGTCGGTATCTTTTCCGCTCTGGAATCCGAAATGCTTGTAAGTCTCAAACTTCGAACCCTCTGTCAGGATCGACACGTTGAACTCGCCTGTCCGGACGATCATGTCATGCGTGTAGTTCAGCTTGTTTACGGCAACACAGATCCTGTTGGGTTCCGTCGTGACCTGAGATACGGTATTGACGATGCATCCGTTGTCTTTGCCGCCTTCTTTGGCAGTCAGGACAAAGAGACCATAAGTCAGGTTGTACATGGCTTTGCTGTCCATACTGTTCCCCTTTCTCCCGATTTGGCGCTCCCACGCGGAAAGCATAAATCTATTATATAGTAATTAGCTTGGTTTTTGGGTGAATAATAAATGAATTATGATTTTTTCGAAAATCGGGAGAACAGGTCAGGAGATCACAAACGAGTACGGTTTTTCTTCAGAATCCGTACTCAAAATTGCACTTTTACTCCTGTTTGCACTTTTGAGTACGGTTTTCGGGGCAAATTCCGTACTGTCCCGTGCACTCCCGAAAATGAAATGGCGTATTTCCTGAAAGCAAAAGCGCACTCCCGCATAAGTAAAAGTGCACTCAAAGTTCTTTCTGTTATCAGCGAGCCTTACTCTGTCCTCAGAGCCGTTACCGGATCCTGTCTTGAAGCCGACTTCGAAGGGATGAGACCGCCTATGAAGGTCAGCACTATGCTCAATACGACAAGCAGGATGGCTGCCGCCCAGGGCATGATCGCGCTGACGTCCGAAGACTCGGCGAGCTTGTGGATCAGGGCATTGATCGGGATAAGGAGTATCAGCGAGATGCCGACGCCGATGATGCCGGCAAGGAAGCCCGTGATCATGGTCTCGGCGTTGAATACCTGAGCGACATTGTGCTTGGAGGCACCCATAGCACGCAGGATACCAATCTCCTTGCGGCGCTCGAGAACGCTGATGTATGTGATGACACCGATCATGATGGACGATACGACGAGCGAGATCGCAACGAATGCGATGAGCACGTAGGATATCGTGTTGATGATCTTTGTAACTGACTTCATAAGGGCTCCGACGATGTCGGTGTAGACGATGCTCTTGTCATCTTCGCCGGCATCTTCAGCCAACTTGTTGTAGTCCTTCAGGATCTGCGTGATCTGATCTTTGGATTCAAAGTCCTTAGGATATATGGTGATCGACTGCAGATCTTTCTTGTCGCAGTAACCGAATGCGGAGAGGTTGCCTTCAGCGGAAGACACGCCTCCGCCCATCATCTCAGTCATGAAGGACTGGAGCTCGTTCTCACCCATGTTGAACTGGAATGCATCTGCAAATGCATCCTGATCGATCGTCAGTGCGCTTCCCAGATCCTCGAAAGTATTCTGCAGGGCTGTCGTCAGGTTTGATGCGATGCGCTCAACGACCATGCTGATCGCCTTCTCGACACCCGATGCTATCGATGTTGCCATCTGCGTTGTCAGACCCGAAACATTGGTCATGACTGCCGATACTATCTCGTCGGTGTTTACCGCGGTGTTGATCGTGTACATGATGAGCTGCTGGCCTCTCTCGCTTCCGAGATAATCCACGAGAGACTGGGGAAGAGCCTGGGGATCAGGCAGCTCGTTCTCAAGCGCATATTCGCTGTATCTTGCGAGGAGCGCTTCCGCGATCTCCTGCGACTTCTCGAGGGAGATGTCGATCTTGTCGGTTATCTCTTTCGAGATCATGTCGGACTGCTCGCCGACGATCTCGCGGCCCTCGTCGCTCTCCAGGTATTCCCTGAAGTATTCGCCGTAACTTGACTGGTCGGAGAGGTCCATGCCGTGCGCGACAGCGTATTCGGCAAAGCCGTCCGTTATGTTGTTCAGAGCCGTGTTGACCAGAGTCTGGTCGATCGATGTGACGCCGCTCTCCTCTATCGCCTTCTCGAGTTCGGATCTTAAGACTGCACTGCCCTCCTCAGAACTGATGAACTGCGTGATGGCGTCGGGAAGCTTCGCGAAATCCGTCGTCGGATTCTCCGAAGCGTAAGCCATATAGTCTGTGAAGAGGGCCGACATGCCCTGTCCCAGAGCATCGAAATCTATCTTGAGTTCGACTCCGTCAAGGAGACCCATGATCTGGTCGGCGGAAAGATCCGGCATCGCGCTGCCGAACGCACCCGACAGATCCATTCCGCTCATGTCGCCGAAAGCGCTCTCGTCGATGGTCAACTTGCTCTCGTCGAACTTGAATGCATCCTGAATGGCATTCTCATCGATCGAGAAGAGATTGCCCATATCGAAATCGGATTCCTCCTCATCGAACCTTATGCCCGTCAGTACGTTGACTTCGCGGTCAGCAAGCTGTGCCTTGACGATGTCGGACTTCTCGGCACTCTCCCTGAGTTCCTCGACCAGGTCCTTGCCGTAGTAGATGCCCGAATCGAGCATCCAGATATCCTCACCCTTCTTGGGCTGGACGATGCCGACGATCTTGAGATCCTGAGCCTTGTTAAGGAGCTCGCACATATAATCGCTGCTGTTCCTCATGTCGGTATAGATCTTGTTTGTAGCGTCGTACTTATAGAATTCGTAAGCGGGAACGACCTTGAAATTCTTGCCCATGAAGTCCTCGTAATGCCAGGTGTAGTATTCCTGATCGGATACGACTTCCACGCCGTTGCTGAAGTCCCTGATCATCTTATCGAGCTCATCGGTATCCCTTAATCCGAAAGCGTAGATTATGTAGTCAGACACGGCGCCGTTCTGCGTGAGAACGAGGACAGCCTCCTGTGAATTCTCGGGCCATCTGCCTGCCTTGACATCGTACTGGTTGATGTAGAGCGCCTCATTCTCCGGCATTTCGAAAAAGACGTTCATGCTGTATGCCGATGTGAACACGCTCGAAGACGTGAGTCCCATCGAAGCAAAATCGTTGTTGGGGTTGACCTGTCTGTATTCCCTCTTTCCTCTTTCATAGCGGAAGATCTGGGGATCCAGGCCATATGAATACTCTACGCCGTTCGTAAGCTCATAGATCTCCGTCTCACCGCTGTCGAAATATTCCTTCAGCGAGATAAGGTCATTCGTCCTTACTGTCGAAAGGAGCTGGCTGACGGAAGGCACTTCCGTGACTTCGCCTTCCTTGGCAGGCTCCCACGTCTCGGTAGAGACCATCATCATCGACATGAAAGAAATCGATGAAGACTCAATGGACAGCGGATATTGAGACAATGTCTGTGCCTCTATCCTGTCGATATAAGTATTGACGCCGTTAGACAGCGACAGGATAAGCGCGATGCCTATGATGCCGATCGAACCGGCGAAAGCGACGAGTATGGTCCTCGTCTTCTTGGTCCAGAGGTTGTTGAAGCTTAGAGCGAGCGAAGTGAAGAAGCTCATGGAAGCCTTGCCCAGATTCTTGTGAACGGGGGCTGCCGCGACCGCGCTTGCTTCGGGCTCGAAAGGATCGCTGTCACCTATGATCTTTCCGTCCTTGAGCTTTACTATCCTCGTGGCATATTCCTCGGCGAGCTCGGGGTTATGCGTAACCATTACGACCAGACGGTCCTTTGCGACCTCCTTGAGAAGGTCCATGACCTGGATGCTGGTCTCCGTATCGAGCGCGCCCGTCGGCTCGTCTGCCAGAAGGATGTCGGGATCGTTTACGAGAGCTCTGGCTATGGCGACACGCTGCATCTGTCCGCCCGACATCTGGTTCGGTTTTTTATGTGCCTGTTCGCGGAGTCCGACCTTTGCGAGCGCGTCCAGAGCCCTCTGTCTTCTGTCCCTCTTGGATATTCCCGAGATGGTGAGCGCGAGCTCGACATTCGACAGAACGGTCTGGTGCGGGATCAGGTTATAGCTCTGGAATACGAAGCCTATCGTGTGGTTTCTGTATGAATCCCAGTCCCTGTCCCTGTAACGCTTGGTGGAAACGCCGTTTATTATGAGGTCGCCCGAATCGTAACGGTCCAGACCTCCGATTATGTTAAGGAGCGTCGTCTTACCAGAACCCGAAGGTCCCAGGATCGCAACGAACTCATTATCCCTGAGATTCAGGGACACTCCGTCCAGGGCCTTCTGAACGAGGCTCCCGGTCTTATATTCCTTATGTATGTCTTTAATCTGTAGCATAGTCCCGCAAATTCTAACATGCGCACAGTTAACAATCTTTACGATATCTGTGAATTATCGGAAAAATCCGAGCAATTCAACAGGTTTCTTGTCTTATCAGCCGGCGCGAAAACCCTTATTCCTTATTTTCGAGATGCCTTAAAGATTCTTTTGTCTTACCCTTCTCACATGGGGAGCTTCGAGTACAGCCACTTGAAATTAGCGTTGACGCCCTCGGGTCTCGGCATCTTCTCAAACAGCTGGAACTGAGCCTTCTTTATGCTCTTTCCGAACGGCTTTATGACCGGAAGGATGCCCTTGACCTCTGCGTCGAAAAATTCCTCTTTGCAGTCGATGACGAACAAATAGGATACATCCTTGGGATCGTTCTCGGGATTTGCGAGAAGGATCAGGAGCTTTACGATGTGCGGACGTGTTCCGCAGTGAGTCTTGACGGCCTTCTCAAGTGCCAGGAATTCCGGCGTGTTGACGGGATTCCTGAATACGATCCTCTGCATGCCGGGCATGTTCGGACCGCCGTTTGCCATAAAGTTGTCGAGGCTCTTATTGCCCGTTCCGCCGAGTGCGAGCGAAGCATTGTCCGCAGCGCCTGCACCGAATCTCTCGGCAAAGAGGTGTGTACCGACCATCTTGTCGATGAGATCCTTGTCTATGGTCATGGTGAGAGGTCCGAAAGGATTGATGATGAATCCGCCGTAGTGGTTGTCTCTGGCGATCGCAGCGAGCTGTGCGAAGCTCAGCATAAAGAACTGCGTTGTGCCGCCCTGCTTGCCGAAAGCCGACTTCTGCGCGATGGCAGCGATCTTGGTGTCGGTAAATACGGGAAGGTAATTCTTGTCGGGATCCTTCTTCGTCTTGATGGAGGAGAAACCGACCTGTCCCTTGCCGTTCTTGGCGGGTGATACCTTTGCGAGTGTTACGAACTCCGATGTCATGATACAGTCCATCGTGGTTCCGAAATAAACAGGCTCCTCGGAGCCGAATCTGCCGTACTCTGTCAGCATCGCGATCGTTCTGGGGTTGCCTGCGACAGCCATGCCCTTGCATGCCGGATCGCTCATGTCTTCGATACCCTTTGCATCCGTAAGGACCGCGAATCTCTGTACGGGCGTGGAAGCACCCTCATCGGGATTTGCAGCTTCAGGGATATCGCCCCTGGAGATCTCGATCTCGCATCTCTCATTGGAGGCCTCGTCGACGAATTCCCTGCTCTCGTTCCTGATCTTCTCGACCTTGACCGTATATCTGTCGCCCCTGCCCTGATAGAGGAAAACTTCGGTGCCTGCCTTTATAGTTCCTCTGACATTGCCGCGGATGATGATGTCGCCTTCGATCTCGGGTGCGGAAGTCATGGGGACTTCGTCGCTGACCATGAAGAATGTCATTCCCTCAGGAGTGATGTGGCCTTCAAGGATGTTTGCGGCCGCAGTGCCGGCATCCTTTTCCTTCTGGTCCAGAGCCTTGCCGGCCTCTTCCTGGGCCTGCTGTCTCTCTATGGCCTTTGCTTCCTTTTCCTGCTGCGCTTCCTCGCGCGCTTCAAGGATGACCTTCATCTCGTCGGAGATGCTGCTTGTTGTATTCTCTGCTGAAGATTCCTCATTCTGGATCTCAGGCTTCTTTTTCTTTCCGAATAAACCCATTTTGTAGTGGCTCCCTTTTATTATTTATTTCCAGAAGGGGATTATATCACATCCTGAGGCTCTTGTGCCTTTACCTTGGCACCGGTCAGGGCTAGAATTATACCAACCGCGGAATTAAAGTCCGCTTATAACGATTTTTGTGAGGAATTACTTATGGGAGATTTGACCAGACAGGACATGTTGGACATGGCTGCAACAGCCTATGAACACGCAATATCCACGATCTATGCAATGGACGGGATATTCAAGAAGGTCACGGGCGCAGATTACGATTCCGCGCTTACGATCGCGCAGTTCGACACGATACTTCAGGGCGTTCTCCTGAGCGTGGCATGTGCGGACGGCAATTTCGATCCGCTTGAACAGGAATTCATCAGGGCATTCACCACACACGGCGATCTGCTCGATTTCATAAGAGGCGACTCCGACGGCCAGGTAGATCTCACCTGGGAAGAGGTCGCAGACCTGCCGCAGGAACTGAAGGATAAGCTTATCGAGATCCTCCCCGGTATCCTGGACGATCAGTGCAGAAGCTTCATAGTACCGCTGACCACAGTGGACGTCTCATACAGCAAGTACGGCAATGTCGAGACCACTCCGGGCGATTTCCTCAAATCCATCGAGCAGGACATGATAAAGATCGCGGGTTCCCTTGCTTTTGTTGACCTGGAAGGCACCGAGGACGAGATGTCCGCCGGAGTCAAGATGATCTTCGAGCTCGAAGGAAAGCACTGGAGATATCTGCTCTCTGACAATAAACTGGGATCAGGCGAGGGGAACGGCTGATATCAGCCCGTGCTCTTGAAGATCATGAATTCCCACGGCATCGAATACTGCTGGAACGGTCCGTAGAATAAGAGCACCATCAGTACGAAAACGACAGTCATAACCATGAGAGCCCAGGCACCTGCTTTTACCGCGGTGCCTGCTTTGACTGCGCCTGATTTCCCGTCTTCACTCATCTGAATGAAACTTCCGCTCCAAACGGCAGCCGGGATAAGGACCGGCGCGATATATCTGAACGACTGCGTGCAGACGACGGGATGCTGGAAACAGAACACGATCTCGGGGACAACGAGGACTGCCGCCAGGATCCACAGGGCAATATTTTCGGGCTTCAAGGAAAGCTTCTTCCCGCCTGTGGAGAGCCTCTTTACCGCACCTGCAACTGAGCAGACGATGATCACGAGAACATATATGAAAGCCACAACGAGCATAATCTGTGCAACGCGCGTGAGGTAGACATCCATCGACTTTCTCTCGTCGAAAAGCCCGGTCTTTAAAAGCGACAGGAAGATGTTGTAATCGCTGAGCGTTCCGCCGGCAAGAAGAAACGGGATCTCAAGTATCTCTTTCGAGGGCGCGAAAAGCCTCTGCACGGGAGAGAACATCCAGACATCCTGGTTTGCGGACTCATCGATCGCGAAGACATAGGTGATCGGCGTGCCGTACGAGATGAGGTTGCGCAAAGGGAACCACATTCCGAGAGGAAATACCACGACGGCAAACGCGGCGAACTGCTTTATCAGATCCTTTAAAAGCCTCTTTGCGGACTTGTCCTTCGACCTTGCTGACGCCTTTGCTTCCCTGTATGTCTTAACGAGTTTCACGAGGAAGAGGAATGCGACCGGGAAAGCGATGAAGCCCATCGAGAGCTTGGTCATCATGGCGCAGCCGATGGTGATGGCCAGGAACAGGATGGTCGTAAGCTCGGGCTTCGAATACCACTTGAGCGCGATATAGAAAGATGCGACGAACAGCATGAGCGCCAGAGCGTCGTTGTTTACCTGGATCGACAGGAAGATCATCTGCGGGCAGAATACCGTCATCGCAAGGGCGAAAGCCTTTGCCCTGCCCTTAAGACCGAACACGTCGAGCGTCTTCTCCGCGAAAAGTATGAGATAAGACGTCCAGAGCATCGGCAGCATCTTCAGACCGTTTATGTCGCCTGCAAACCTTACGGGCAGGACGTTCTGAAGCCTGAAGAACATTGCGCTGATCATGTAATGAAGCGGCGGATGGTAGAACATTCCGTAGTCCCTTACATCTCCCGACGGCAGCGCGAAATTATTGGCGATATAGAGTATGTAGTCATCGTGGAAGCACGTTCCGTTGCTCTCGAAATTCGACACGTCGTGCTGATAGAAATTGAGCGGCGTCAGGAGCACCATTACGGCTCTCATGACAAAACCCGCCGCAAGTATCGCGGTGATGATATCCTTGTCCTGCAGCTTGTGTCCCAGTATCAGGATGAGGACAGATAAGGCGACCGTGCCCAGACCCGCCCACATCATGACGTTTTCCATTATCGACAGGCAGACGATGGTCCTTCTTTGGGCCGCATCAAATGACAGTCTGAAAATGAGCATGTAGAGGCCGAACGCGGGCAGGACCGACGCTATGGACCAGAACCTTTTATGTGAAGTGACAAAGGCGGACGTGACATAGAATGCACAGCAGGCGGTAAAGACCGCCATCAGCACCGAGAGGTGCAGCTCGCGCATGTTTACGGCGTTCATTCCCGTAAGGGCATACAGGATAAGGACGGCTATGGTGCACACGCCGAAGCCCTTTGCGGTATCGCGGAAATCTTTCGTGTTCTTTATTTCGCTCATCATACGGGATCCACCACCAGAACCTCCCCTTTAACGTAAGTCCAGAGGATCGTATAGAAGAGTATAGCAAGAGCGAAGAATGCAAGCGACAGCACCTTAATGAATTTGGCAGCCGAATCCTCCTTGGTGCCCGGTATCTTTATCTCGCCCGCCCTAAGCAGGAATACCGTACCGCAGAGCAGGAACGGAGTGCTGTACCTGAAATCCTGAGAGCAGATGTGCGGATAACTTAAAGAGAACGATACGACCGACACCGTCTGCGCGATTGCGAGAACGATCAGGGAAAGATCCTCCCACAGGCTCTTTCTCTTCTTCAGTGTTATGACCGTGTATACCATGCCGATCAGCGAGATAACGATCAGCGCGAGGAATACGAGCAGGAGCGCATAACCCGCCATGCTCATGGTGAAATCATCCCTGCAGTTCTCGCCTCCGAAGAGCGCCGTCTTGATCTGCGCGATGAAGATGTTGTAATCCTGCTCGCCGTCCGAACCGAGATTCATGTAGTAATCCTCGATCGGGAACCCGTAAAAACCGAAGATCCTCTGCACCGGCGAATATCTGCTCAGGTCCTGATAGATGTTGTCTGACCTCAGGACATAAGTGAATGGCACGCCGAACTTCAGGTAATTTCTGACCTGGTACCAGAGTCCCAGAGGCGCGCAGATAACGGCGAAAACAACAAGCTGCAGGAACGATGTGAGCCCGGCCTTCTTTTCGCTCCGGTTCATCAGGTCCCTGATGAGCTTCACCACGAAAAGGAATCCCAGAGGGAACGCGATCATGCCAATAGAGAGCTTAGTCATCATGCCGAATCCGATGCTCAGAGCGGCGGGGATGATGTTCTTCCAAGATCCTTCCTGATACCATTTGAGCCCGAAATAGAACCCCGTGAAGAACAGGAGGATCGACAATATGTCGTTGTTGATTGACGCTGACATCAGCGTGAATGCCGGGAAAGCGGAGATCACGAACGCAGCCGTGACACGGCTCTCCTTCTTTATCCCGATCAGCTTTACGACCTTGTATATCATTATCAGCGCATACTGGGTCCAGAGGAACGACAGCGCCTGGAGCACCTCGTAGTTATGAGTTCCCTTCGGCATGAACAGTTCGCAGATCTTCAGAAACAGGGCGCTGACAAAGTAATGGAAAGGCGGATGATAGAACTCGCCCATGTCCCTGACATCGAAGTTAGGGATGGTCCAATTTTCCTTGACGAAAATGATATAACCCGAGTGCCATGTGTTGTACACACCCTCCTCGAACTCACCGAGATCGCACTGCCTCGTGTAGAGTCCCGTATAGAGCGTATAACCCAGTCTCATGACGAATCCGAGAGCGAATAACAATGTTACAAGCGCCTCGTCCGTAAGCATTTTCGCCTTTTTGAGATAGAAGCCGTAACCTGCCACAAGAATGTATCCGCAGACCATCAGAGCGCAGCAGGCGGCATTTCCGGACAGCTGCATTCCGGTCGCGATCAGCACGACGAGAACGAGAAGCGCCGTTATTACGAACGGGTGCTTCGCCAGTACTCCGGTTACTTTGTCTTGCTTAATGGTCAATCTTCAGACTCCTTCTCCGAAAACTCAAGGATCCTGGAAGCATCCTCCGCCCCCACGGCCACGGGTTCATATCCGGTGTTGTCCGTTATCTCGGCATCGGGATGCTTTTCGAGATATGTGTCTCTGGGCTCAAGATAGCTGAGGACATAGTACTCGGCGTTCATGTAGATTATCTTGTACCATTCGCCGCATGTGGCGACGACCACGGCCCTCTCCCCTTCTTTGAGATCGATCTTGTTGCCGCTGCTCATGACATCGGGAAGACTGTAGCCCCTGGTATTGAGACTTACCACATATTCCATGTCTCCGTCAACGGGGGTAAAGAACCTGACAGACTGTGAATCCACGGGATCGACATGTTTTTCGAGAGCATCCTCAGGTGCTTCCGCCTTGATTATGTCAGAACTCTTGACGTAATACCTGTTGCCGCGGAAATCAATGGCGGCCCATCCGTCCCTTGAAAAGCCGAGCACCTCAAAACCGATACCCTCCAGTATCCAGGGCTTGTAGCCTTCCCTCTCCTTGGGCACGATATAGAGTTCGAGTTTCTCGTTCTTGGCGGAATAGTAATTGTCGCCTGCAACTGTGGTGGTGAATATCTTTATGTCGTCGTGCTCGCTCAGCGCCGGAACCATTACGACAGCCTCGGTCTCAGACGGCTCCGTCTCGGTCGAATATGACTCGATGACACCTACGCCGATGCCTGCCGCATCCTCATCGGAAGTGACGGTCCAGCCCATCTCTCCTGCCTTCGTCCCAAGCGCTATGTAATTGCTCAGCCCGACAGCCAAAAACACAGATACGCACAGGAGGACCGCCAGGATCCCCCCGATCAGGAACTTATAACCGGACTTAAATACAGCCCTCCGTTTTTCCTTGGTCATAACAACCATCCCCCCATGTCTCCGCCAACAAGCCCGGAAGCTTTCCCTCACGGCAGGAGACGCTTTACCTCATTCTTTAATAATAATATTAGGAAAAGCCGTTTTCAACCTGACAAACTCCCTCATATGCCGTGAGATTTTGCAGGTGTATGCGTGTATATTGCGAGTAAACAAAGTGATGCCGGGACAGCCGGCGGCTAGGCACGGCGAGTCATATCGCTGTTTATGTGTTATACTTTTTTTACGTTTGGAAACAGGAGGGACTGGTTATGGATAAGAAGAAGGGGCTGATCATAGGCGGTTCGATCGGAGCAGCGGCGCTCATTGCTCTGGTAGTGACTTCCATCGCGGTTGCCAACAGGCCCAGCGCCTTGATCGTAAGGGCTTTCGCCAACACGATCTCTGATGCGAAAAAGCTTGAAGTCTTTGATGTTGCGGATGACGTCATAAACGGCGGTTCCATTTCTGTTTCGGCCGATCTGGACAAGGTCCTCAAGAACGACCTTGCAGCACAGGGCAAGATATACCTTGACGCCAAGGACATGAAGAGCGCTTACGAGCTGACTCTCAAGGATGACGACGAGGTCGTTTTCCAGCCCAGGATCCTCTGCAACTCAGACAGGATGGCCATGACGTGCCCCGAGTTGTTTGACGGCTCATACGGCGTCAACATCAAGAATCTCGAAAAGAACCTTCCGGGCTCCATTTTCGATCCCGATGAAGAGACCGACTACTCCCTCACGGACGAACAGTACGACTATTTCATGAACCTGAGGGATACCGTCAAGAACGATAAGAACCTCCAGCGCGACATGTCCAACATGAACACAAAATACAGGACCCGCGCGATCGAGCTCCTCGTCAAGTATTCCGATGTCGGAACTTCAAGCAAGACGATCACGGTAGGCGATGAGAAGATCCCCTGCACCGCTGTCACGCTCACCATTGACGAAGAAGCTCTGGCTCAGGCAGGCGCAGATCTTATCGAATACGCAAACAACGACAAGGATCTTGAGAAGTTCCTCTACCGCATCGCTTCAAACGGTTCTCTTAGAGAGGAACCGGACGATTACGTTGACCGTTTCTACGATTATCTCGACGATATCGAAGACGAACTTGAAGAGATCGATGACCTTGAGCTCCAGCTCGTTTTCTATGTAACGAAGTCAGGCAGAAGACTCGCACAGTTCGAAGCCGAATTGGAATATGGCAAGGATAACTACGAGCTTACTCTGGCTCTCGGCAAGAACGTAACAAAGTCCAAAGAGATGAGCCTTGCCGGTGAGGACAAGAGAACAGGCGAAGGCTTCTCGATCACGTATTCCGTCGAGACGAACACTTCAAGCGCATACGAGGCAGTCATAAAGACTACGGAGACACAGCTCAGGCGCGTATATGTCGATTACGGTGACAACCGGGATTACGACCAGGAACTCGAGACCACCGGGAACGCTTTGAAGATCGAATGGGACAGAAGAGCCGGCGATTTCTCAATCAGATATAAGGACAAGTATTCCGACTATTCCGTCAAGGGCAACCTCATACAGAAGGGTGACAAGTATATCTTCCTGCTCACGAACCTGAGAGGCGACGGTGAGGCTGTTACGGGTGTCAAGACTCTTGAGCTGACCATCACGATCGACAGGCACGATCCGATGCCGAACGTTCCCGGAAACTTCACTGACGTCACCAAGATGGACAAGCGTGAATTCAAGCATCTCGTGGAGGATATAGTGGAAGGTGTCGGAAAACTCAAGGACGAATATTTCGGCAAATAAGGACAGATATTTCGACATTTAGTGATAATCCGGACCATAAATTTA
This sequence comes from uncultured Clostridia bacterium, assembly GCA_947167045.1. GTDB lineage: Bacteria > Bacillota > Clostridia > Saccharofermentanales > Saccharofermentanaceae > Saccharofermentans. Next base: position 13,835 of record CAMVGO010000002.1, on the reverse strand, counting down.
ATTTAATTAACTAAAGCCCCGCCCTTTAAATCGGCGGGGCTTTGTTTTATACTTTGAAAGTTAGCGTGTAGATTTCCATGTCCACACAATCCAAGTCAGAAGAGGTGTGCAAATGAAGAAAGTTCTGGTATGCAAGGAAAGTCTGCCTGCCGAGACGCGCGTTGCCCTTATCCCCGATGACATCAAGAAGCTCACAGGCATGGGCTTTGAGTTCTCGGTCGTAAGCGGAGCTGGTCTCAAGAGCGGCTTTGAAGATGCGGATTACGAACAGGCCGGCGCCAAGATCGTCAAGACAGAAAAAGGCGGACTTAGCGATGCCGAGATTGTTGTCAGGATCCTTAAGCCCGATTCAGCTGACGGAATGAACCCCGATACGGTTCACATCAGCTTTCTGGATCCCTTCAACGAGAAAGATCTTCTTAACGGATTCGCCAAGAACAACATCCAGGCCGTTTCCCTCGAGATGATCCCCAGAACGACCCTCGCTCAGAAGATGGACGTTCAGTCTTCACAGACATCTCTCGCAGGCTATGTCGCAGTGCTCAACGCAGCAGCGCATATGCCCAAGATCCTCCCGATGATGGTTACGCCTGCAGGAACGATCAATCCTGCAAGAGTATTCGTTATCGGCGTTGGCGTTGCAGGCCTTCAGGCCATCGCGACCGCAAAGAGACTCGGTGCACGTGTAGACGCATTCGATACAAGACCGGTAGTCGAAGAGCAGGTTAAGTCCTTGGGCGCAAACTTCGTCAAGATCGACCTTGGCGAGATGGGCCAGACAGCTCAGGGCTACGCAAAAGAGCTCACTCCCGAGCAGATCGCCAAGCAGCAGGAGGCTCAGGCTAAAGTCTGCGAGAAGGCAAATATCGTTATCACAACCGCAAAGGTATTCGGCCGCAAGGCTCCCGTCCTCATCAAGAAGGACGTTATCGAGAGAATGCAGCCCGGTTCGATCATCGTGGATATGGCGGTTTCCACAGGCGGTAACGTCGAAGGATCCGATCCCACAAAGGAAGTTGTCACGGACAACGGCGTAATCATCATGCCCGGTGACGAACTCCAGCGTCAGGTACCTTGGGATGCATCCAAGATGCTCTCCGGCAACATCTCCGCTTTCCTCACCCACTTCTACAACAAGGAGTCCAAGGAATTCGAAGTCAACCTGTCCGATGAGATCATGAAGGGGTGCCTGCTCACACAGGGCGGAGCCATCATCCACGAGAGATTTAAGGAGGGTTAATATATGGAAATCACGACTGATACGATCATGCTCCTGATCTTCGTCTTCATCATCGCCGCCTACCTTGGCGTCGAGCTCATCTCGAAGGTCCCTTCACAGCTTCATACCCCTCTCATGAGCGGTACGAACGCCATCTCCGGCATCACGATCGTCGGTGCCATCGCAGCTACCGCGATCAACTCATCCGGTAATCACGTCCTCGGACTTATCATCGGCGCCATCGCCATATTTTTCGCGACCATCAACGTTATCGGCGGATATTTCGTAACCGACAGAATGCTCGCAATGTTTAAGAAAAAGGAGACACCTAAGAAATGAGCGATTATATTTGCATAGTACTTTACATGGTGTCCTGTGTCCTTTTCATCATGGGCATCAAGAAACTCGGAAAAGCCGATACCGCACGTAAGGGTAACCTCTACTCTTCAGTCGGTATGCTGATCGCTGTCGTATCCGTCCTCATCTCACAGGACGTTATCGACGGAGGTCTCGTAAGTTACATTCTCATCGTCTTTGCCATTGCAGGCGGAAGCGTTGTAGGCGTCATCTGGTCCAAGAAGGTCGAAATGACCGGCATGCCCCAGCTCGTTGCCCTCTTTAACGGCTTCGGCGGTCTGTCCTCAATGCTCGTTGCGATCTCACAGTACATCGCAGGCGTAACCGAGGATGCTTTCACGGCACTCACACTCGGTCTCACGATCCTCATCGGTGCTGTAGCTTTCACAGGTTCGCTCATCGCATGGGGCAAGCTCGCAGGACTCAAGATGTTCAAGAAGAACATCTCCATCCCGGGCAAGAACTTCATCAACGCAGGCATCCTCGCAGTTGCAGTAATGGGGATCCTCTTCCTCTGCATCTCACCTGACGGCGGTCTCGGCGTTGCAGGCGTCATCATCACAACGATCTCATCACTGGTACTCGGCGTAACGATGGTTATCACCATCGGCGGCGGCGACATGCCGGTCATCATCTCTTTCCTCAATGCTCTCTCCGGTCTTGCCGCAGCATTCGCAGGCTTCCCTATCGGAAATACGGTCCTCATCGTATCCGGCTGCCTCGTAGGTGCTTCCGGCGTCATCCTCACACTCATCATGTGCAAGGCCATGAACAAGACATTCGCAGCTCTCCTCTTCAAGACAACAAAGAAGAAGGCTGCTTCCGCAGAAGGCGAGCACAAGGAACCCAAGTCAATGTCCGTTGAGGATGCATTCCTCATCCTCGAGGCTGCTAAGAGCGTAGTATTCGTACCCGGTTACGGCATGGCTGTTGCTCAGGCTCAGCACGCCGTTAAGGAGCTCTGCGACGTCCTCGAAGAGAACGGCTGCGAAGTCAACTTCGCCATCCACCCCGTTGCAGGCCGTATGCCCGGTCACATGAACGTTCTCCTTGCTGAAGCTAACGTTCCCTACGAGCAGCTCAAGACGGCAGACGAGATGAATCCCCAGATGCCCAACACGGACATCGCGATCGTCATCGGCGCCAATGACGTTGTCAACCCTGCAGCCATCAACGACGAATCCTCGCCTATCTACGGCATGCCTATCGTAAACGCTTACGAAGCACGCACGGTATTCGTTCTCAAGCGTGGTCAGGGTACGGGCTTCTCCGGCATCGAGAACCCGCTCTTCACGATGGACAACACCGTAATGATCTACGGCGACGCAAAGCAGACAGTATCCCAGCTCGTAGTCGAGTTCGAGAACTGATAAGCAAATCTGAAATAAAAACATCAAAGGGGCTGTTTCCGTGCAGGAAGCGGCCCCTTTTACTGTGCGGCTCTTTAGCAGGAGCGGGAGACACCTTTTCAAGCATTGGTTGTTTCATAAGCTTGTCAGCCGTCAACCGCCATTCTGCTCATTTTCTTTAAACTGGCGGTGTATTATCCAAAAGTGTATTTTCCAGAAACCGCCATTCTGCATCCTTTTATCCGAATTGGCGGTTATGCGAAGCAAATCCTGAGCTCCCTCATCCCTGCCCCAGCTTCAGTTCACTGTACACATCATTAGTGAAGACATTAATGACATCATTCCTCTTTATGTGACCTTCGGCATATTCATAGGCGTAATAGACCCAGATCGCACCTATCAGTTCATCGTATTCGGAATAAACCATACCCGATGCGAAATAACTGCACTCGGCAAATACCGGAAATACGTCCTGACCGCCGCAGAACGGATCACTTCCGTCGCACATGCGCATTACTGTATTTGAAGCAACGGTATCCTTGTAACCGTCACCGAGCATGCCGTTTGCAAGATAGTACTGAAGTCCGGTATCGGAGAAATCCAGCGTGAACCATTCGAGAAGTTCTGCCACTCCCTCTTTGTTATCCGTATCCCTGTTTGCAAGGAGCCACGATCCGCCCCAGAAAAAGCCTTCCGGAGGAGTGCATACTCTCCAGTCACCGAAGGTTCCCGCGCCCGTACCGGTAGTACTCCAGCCTGACATGATGTATTGGATCATCCAATAAGGCCCGAAAAAGCAGAAGCAGCCGTTTTCGTCGCACATGTCCGTGTACCACTGGTCAGACCATACCCTTGCATTGTTGGACCAGTTGTTTGTCCTTATATCCTTTGCATAATCGAGGAATTCCTCACGCCAGGGATCGACAAAGAGCGCGCCGTCTTCCGTGATCCAACCGCTTTCAGCATTTCCCTCCATTACCATCCAGACCTCTTCACTGCCGGTAACGATGGGATACCCGTAACTTTCCAGCATATCTGCAGCGATCCAGAATTTGTCCCAGCTGCCTGATCCTCCGCCCAGAAGCCGCTCGATATCAACCGGATCATCAGTGCCGAACACTTCCCTGGCAATGGATGCCCTGTAGATCATGGCACCGCTGTTAGCGGCATAGCTCAGGCCGACCACTTCACCGTTGCGCGATCCCACATCCACTATGAAAGAAGCTATATCAGCTTCCATTATCTTTGTCTCAACATCGATGCCGAGATCTTCATAGGCTGCCGCATATTCAGACATTGAGCCCTTCGTGTATTTCGTGGCATAAGATGCTTCAACCACATAGATGTCGGGAGCCTCGTCACCGCCGCCCGTAAGAGCATTATCAAGGGCTTTCTGGTAGTTATAATCCGTGGTCAGGATCGTACATTCCACCGAATATTTCTCCGCAAATTCCGGATGGAGTCCCACATACATCTCCACCATCGACGGGACTTCATCCATATAAGACCAGAGAGTGATGTGTTCAGGACCGTAACCGTAGATGCATGTCATTATCTCGGGAGTTATGTCATCAGGTATAGTGGTCTCCATGAAATAATTACGTCCTGATGTCGGTTCCGTCTCTTCCGGTCCGGTGTTGTCCTGAGGATTCCCCACGGCAACACTGCCGGCAACCATATTTAGGAAGATGGCATAAGCCGCAATGTTGGCGGCGATTCCCACGGCTGAGGTTATTATTCCTGTCACGCCGATCTCTTTGCCGTTCCTGTCCTTGACTTTGGAGATAACAACGCCGGCTGCCGATGCTATGAGCGCAGCCACAGTGCCTGCCAGCGATATCCTGAACAGGTTCATCCATACGGAAGCGCTGTCTTCCGCATCCGAAAAAGAGTATATGTTCATCCATGCGATAACGGAAACGATCAGAAATACTGCCGATAACACAAATCCGGTGACAGCAGCAACACTGATCTTCTTTTCAGTCTCGCCGTCCTTCGGACTCTTTTTCATAGAATTATCCCCCTGAGCATGAAGACACCGTGCAGGTCTTAAACCCGTATATTATACCACGGAGGGATAAGGCTTTTTCCCGTGTGCGGAAAAGCCGCCGTTCCGTATTTCGGGCGGAGATAAGAAAAAAGACGGGGGATTTCAGGCTACGGCCGGCGCAGGTCTCTTCAAAGGCTTTATCACAAAGCAGATGATGATGAATACGGGGATGAACATCACAATAGCGGAGATGACGTCGATTATCGAGTGCTGCTTGATAAACATAGTGGAAAGCACGATGAGGAGCGTCAGCAGGTCGCTTGCGGCGAGCATGCCCTTCTTCTCGGGGAAAGCCAGATGAAGGCCGGAAGCCACCACGATGGCATCGTAAACGTGAAGACTCGGCAGCACGTCCGTAGGCGTGTCGATCGAATGAAGATAAGAGATCATGTCTATGAATATGTTCTGACGGTCGGGAATAGCCGCCCTGAGCTCGAGCATGTTCGGATATACGAGCGAAATGATGATGAACAGCGTCATTCCCGCCATGAGCATGTAGGATGTCTTGCGTGAAACGGTGCGCGTCCTGATGGCTATTGCGATCATGCCGGCGCAAAGATAAGGAAGCCAGAGCGCATAAGGGATGATGAATACTTCGATGACGGGGATCATGTCATCCACAGCCGTGTGGATGATGTGGAAGTTCCCGCCGTGATCCAGGCTCTCGACCCAGAAGAACGTGGGCATGTAAACGACCATGTAAATGGCCATCGGGAGCAGCGTCACGATGACATACAGTATCTTCTTTATGAGACTCTTGTCTTTGGTGTTTTCCAAAATGAAACTTCCTCGAAATTAATTGCGGAGCGCCCGGGGACAAATGGGAACCCCCGGACACTCCGCATATTATAACCCGTGGAAGGACGGAAATTGATTGACTTTTGATACAGTTTTTATATTCGGCTCATTGCGCCGTCTATGGGTTTTGCATTAAACCGCATTGACAGTGCCGATAAAGACGGGAGTCATTGTCTCCGTGTCGACTATCGCATAGACGAACGGTCTGTCGCAGATAACGGTGCGTGATTCTTTCTCGGAGAACTCAATGCCGTTTGCCCTTACGGTAATTGCCGTTACGGCTGCCGCCCTGGTGCCTTCGCTGTCAACTTCGATGTGAGTCTTGTGGATGACGTCGGAAACAAAGAGGTCTCCCCGGTTTCCTGCGATGCCTGACAGGTCAGCCTTGCTTCCGTCGAAAATATCAGGTGCTCCGAGCTTTGAGAGTGTCCCGGTGAGCGATGCCTCGAAATCTGACGAGAACGCGGGCATCTTCGTATATACGTCATATTCATCAGTCGCACTGTTTACGAATTCTTCGTAGTCATCAGCCGTGAAGTTCTTTGCAAACTCATTTGCGCTGACGGAATCATCAGCAGGCAGGATCGCGATGAACGCGTATTCTCCGCCTTCATATTCCTTGATGAAGCCCGTTGCCTTTTCGGTCTCATAGTAAAGAGGCGATTTTCCGTTCAGGTAGTTTGCCTCCAGGACGCTTCCGTCAGATGCCGTGAAGTCACCGGAACCAAGCTGGTCATCCATATAAGGCGCATCCCATTTGGCGTCAAAGGAGATCGCATTTACGAGTACCATGACATCCATCGGATCGAGCTCGTCTATGACCTTTTGTATCATGTGGTCCGTGTGTTCGTCGACCCATCCGTTGATCTCGTCGGGAGTCTTGGCGTTAAATGGTTCCGCTGAATATTCCGCACGGAACGTATCCTTTATGTAATCGACATACTCGGTATTCACCGTGTCGCCCAGGATACCCGAATTGCTCCAGACCGCATTCGCGCAGGAGAAATCCACCTTCTTTGAATCGTTTATCTTTTTCATCAGAGCAGCCGCATAAGCCTGCTGTTCCATAGGATCGGCTCCGTCTGCGAAAAGATCCGTCAGCTGCTTTAAGGAATCCCCCTTTGAGCCTGCCGCCAGCATGTCCAGGGCGAGCATGACCGATGCGGGCGATATCATGACATTCTCATCTTTTCCGCCGTGATCGCCTACGGTCTGGCTGAAGATCTCAAAGCAGTATTTTCTGTATTCACCGTCCAGCTTTCCGCTGTCGAATTCAGTCCCGGCGATCTTCTTGAGATCGATCTCGGTCTTTACCTGGGTATCGTCCCTCCCGGGTTTCGCGGTCGTCTCCTGAGGCGCTGCAGATGCGCATCCTCCGAGTATCACAGACGCTGCCAGTATTCCCGTCACGACCCTGATATCTTTCTTTGAACAGATCTTCATTCTCATATCCTCCGTTTCAAAACTCAATCTTTATTCCTGTTATCCTGCCACACTGCGGGTATTTATTCCATCATTCAGTTCAGACTATTGTTCTTATCAGACCTCGTTTACCGTGCCGATGAAAACGGGAGCCATTGTCTCTGCGTCAACGATAGCATAAGCGAAAGGCCTGTCGCACATTACTTCGCGGAATTCCTGCTCCATGAGCATTGCACCTGCACAATCAAGCGTTACTGCTGTAACTGCAGCCGCCCTTGTTCCTGCCGCGCTTACTTCGATGTGTGTCTTGTGGATGACCTTTGATGCATAGAGGTCTCCCTTTTCGCCTGCGATACCGGAAAGATCGGAAAGCTCGCTGTGGAAGATATCCTTTACGCCGAGATTCTCGAGTGTGTCGTTAAGCAGGAAGCTGAAGTCGGACTCGAACTCTGGCATCTTCGTGGTTACGATATAGTCGTATGAAACGCTGTTAATGAACTTCTCATAATCGTCAGAGCTGAAGCCCTTGATGAACTCGTTGGCACTGATGCTCTCATCCGTGGGCAGGATAGCGACGAACGCATACTCTCCGCCCTCGTAATACTTCATGAATCCGGTTGCCTTCTCCGTCTCGAAATAGTTGGAACCGGTCTCGCTCAGGAACTTTACCGTCTCCTTGCTGCCGTCATACTTTGTAAACTCGCCGTCATTGACCTGGTGTTCCTCATAAGGCTCGGCCCACTTGCCGTCGAAAGAGATCGCGTTGACGAGTACCATTACCGTGCTGGGATCCAGCGAATCGATAACCTTTTCGATCATGTGGTCGGTGTGGTCGTATACCCAGTCGTTGATCTCAACGGGGGTCTTTTCATTGAATTCTGAAACCCTGTACTCAGCCTTGAACGTATCTTCGATATAGTCGATGTATTCGAGATTTACCGAATCGCCCAGGATTGCCTTGTTGCTCCATACGGCATTGGCGCAGGAGAACTCGACTTCTTTGGCTCCGTTTATCTTATCCATGAGAGCCGAAGCGTATGCCTGCTGTGTGAGAGGTCCCTGCCCTGCCGCGAAAAGGTCCGTCAGCTGCTTCAATGAATCTCCCTTAGCACCTGCCGCAACCATGTCGAGAGCCATCATGATGGATGCGGGCGAGATCATTATGTTGTTCTCCGTGCCGTAATCCCTGATCGTCTGGCTGAAGATGTCGAAGCAGTATCTTCTGTATTCCTGATCCATCTGATCCTGGTTGAATTCAGTATTGGAAACTTCCTTGAGATTGATCTCGGTCTTTACTTCGGGTGCGTTCTTGACGACATTGGTGTTTACCTTGCCTGTTACCGAGCAGCCGCCCATGAACATCGTTGCCGCCATTATCCCTGTCATTATCTTTATATCTTTCGTTGAGCAAATCTTCATTTTTCTGTACCTCCGTATTCCATTTCAAATTTGCTTTATGCCCTTAATACAGACCTGCTCACGAAAATGTTGCACCGCGAAAACGGCAAAAACCAAAATGCCTGTTTTCCTTAGTTTTGCCACAGTTGAGAAAACTCAGCATTCCCTGTTTTGCCGCAGCGCGGATTTCTCTGCAGCCGTTTATCCGCTGCAATAGGTGCGGTTGCCGCTTAAGACTCTTAACTCACCGTCCTCATATACGAAAACGGTAACATGTGCAGCACGTGAATAAGGGACGATATTCTTATGGTCGTTTACAACTGCTATGCGTGTCATGGATATCTTCTTATATCAGAACGGCGGAAGGACTTGCGATCCCTCCGCCGTAATTATTTCTTTTCAGAAACGTTCAGATCACTCTGTCGGACGCGCTGTTCCGCAGTCAGGACAGAATCCCGATGTCAGCTTCTTTCCGCATGAAGGACATGTCCATGAACCGTCTGCTGGTGCAGCGGGTGCGGGTGCAGGTGCGGGAGCCGTGGTGCCGCAGTCGGGACAGAACTTTGAAGTGAGCGTCTTGCCGCAGGAAGGGCAATTCCATGCGCCGGCTACTGCTGCCGCAGCGCTTCCGGCCGCAGCTCCTGCGACCACATTGCCGAATCCCTGACCGACCTGCTGGGACTCGCCCATGATCGGAGCCATGGCATCCTTTGTCATGTTGATGACACCGCCCATTGCGCCAAGAGTAACACCGAGGCTTGCGACATCTCCGATCGCTCCGCCTGCGCCGCCGCCCGAGCCGCCGGTAATGCCGTTCTGCATTGCTTCGAGGCCTACCTGACGTGCTGTCTCGTCGCGGTATGTGTAACCCTTCATCTGCATTTCCTGAGCCTCAGCCTCTGCCTGCATCTTGTATGCGTCAGCCTCTGCCTGAGCCTTGATGCGGAGAGCTTCAGCCTCACCCTGTGCGCTTACGGCCTTGAGCTGTGCCTCAGTCTGTGCCTCGACGATCTTTCTCTGCTGTGCAGCCTCTGCCTCAGCCTTCTTGACTTCCTCTTCACGGACCTTCAGCGTCTTGTCGGCAAACTGCTGCTTGAGACGGATGAAGTTCGGATCGTCGTCAGGTGTGGCGATGGAAGTTACGTAGAACTCCGGCATCGTGAGACCGTATTCATCGAGTGTGGTGTTGATGTCGACCATGAGGGCCGAAGAAAGGACATCAAGATAAGCGTCGATCTCAAGGATGTTAAGGTTCTGCTCCTTGATGATGCGCGCGAGGTTTGCCTTGACCTTGTTGATGATCAGAGCCCTGAACATGCCCGTGCCGTAGGACTTGCCTTCACCTGTAACGTCACTCTGAATGAGTCCGTCTGTTGTTCCGACAAGCTTTAAGATGAGCTTGGCAGAGTCAGTAACTCTCATATTGAAGTTACCGGATGCGCCGATCTCGACGTGAAGTCCGGATGCCGGATCAAAGAGCCTTACCTTGCTGTCTGTACCCCACCTGATACCCATCTGGGTAACCATATTGATGAAGTAGACTTCGCAATGGAAAACATTGATTCCGCCTGTGCCAAGCTTCATGTAGTCACGGACCTTAGGAATGTTGTTCGTAACGAGCGTGTGTCTGCCGGCCTTGAACTGATCGAAGATCTTACCGTCACGGAAGAATAAAGCTTCCTGGGTCTCATGGACGATCAGCTGGGAGCCGATCGTAAAATCTTCTTTTTCGTGCTTGTGCGCGAGGACGTCATTACTGCCTTCGTACTTGATAACACTAATAGCTTCAACCATTTCTTAAACGTTCCTTTCTCTTAAACTGTATATTCAGAATTCTATTTGTCTTTTTTCTCGGACAGTACCGCGATCAGCACGAAAAGTGCGATCGGCGCGCCTATCGCTATTATCACGGCCATTACGACCGGCACGTGGAATATGTACGCGAGCACTGCATATGTGATCAGGGGTGCCGCACACAGGAACGATACTATCTTGATTATTATCGACGGGATCCCGCCTCTGTATAAGATGTATCCAAGTCCTGCCGATCCTGCCAGGAACAGTATGATGCAGACCGCCCACGGCCATCCGCACTTTTCTCTGAAGAAAAGGCTGACGATCGCCGGAAGGATAAAGCTGAATATGATCGCCCACGGCAGCTGCTTCTTGCGCTGCTTTTCGAGCTCCTCCTTACAGATCTCGACCATCGCATCGGCATCCCTGTAGCCCTTTACCCTGGTAAGCTCATGGATCGCACTGCTGTAGGATTTCTTCTCGTAATATGTCTTTCCCTTGATGTAGATCGCATGAAGTTCAGCTCTCTTCTGGCCTTCCTCGCAGATCCTTACGAGATCCGCGGTGACCGGATCATTGAACTTCGCGCAGTCCATTATGGCCGTCTTGAACAGGAGTCTCGCCTCATTGGCGGAACCTGCCTTGTTGCTGCTCTCGACCATGTCATTGGCTTTGACGATATTCGCTATTATGCGCGAATACTTTGCATAGTCGGGAATGACATCGGTGATCGACCATCTGTTGCCGCAGTTTGCGCACGCGGAAGTGCCTGCGAGATAATCGTTGATGATATCACCGCCGCATACTTTGCACTTTAAAGATATAGGTGTCGCATTCAATACTGTCATCTTCTATCCCCTGGCGAAATATAGAAACGCGTGTATTCCGTTCACGCCGCCCGAATGCAATTATATCAAATATTTTTTCTGTCCGCGATATATAACCGTTCTGTTCCGTTTTCGAAAACCCGTCATCCTGAGGCCTGCCGGTCAGATAACGCCCGGCAACGGAATACAGTTTTCAACCGTGCTATAATATAAAAATCATTTTACTTATGGAGACCTCAAATGCGACGCTGCTACGGTTGTTTCAAACAGATAGATGATCTTATCGAAGTTTGTCCCTACTGCGGATACAATGAATCCAAGGCCAAGACCGATCCCCTGCACCTTGCACCGGGAACCGTTTTGTCGGGAACCTACAGGATAGGAAAAGTACTGAGTCACGACAATAACTACACAACCTACATCGGTTGGGACAGCTCTTACAGCGTCAGGGTCAAGATCACCGAGTTCCTTCCCATCGAGTATGTGGTAAGAGCCGACGATTCCAATGAACTGTTTGCTCGCGACGAGGCAGGAAGCGCCGCATTCGACAAAGGTTTCCTGGCATTCATCGAAGAGGCCAAGCGCCTGGACAGCGCGGGCAGCACTCCAAGGTTGTTCGACTGCATAGCCGAAAACAACACCGCTTACATGATCATGGAATATTCCGAATCGGACAAATATTTCGCGAATGATTTCCAGGCTCAGCAGCAACCGCAGCCCCAGCCGGAAGTCTTCCGTCCTGCACAGCCTCAGGAACAACCTCAGGAACAGCCGCAGGAGCCGGTTCAGGAGCCGGTTCAGGAGCCGGTTCAGGAACAGCCTCAGGAGCAGATTCAGAATCAGCCCGAGCAACAGCCTCAGCCCCAGGTCTTCCGCCCTGCCGGAGATACGGCAGTCAATAACAGCGCGTCGGAACGCGAGCCCGAGAAGGTTGTCTTCAAGAAGGCCGACACCGTTCAGGCAAGACCCGAAAACACGTCATACGGAAGAGCTGATACGGCGGTTCAGGTTAACTCAGCCAATGCAAACTCCAAAGGCGGTCTGATAGGCACTGTCGTCAGCGCTCCGTTGTGGGTAAAGATCCTTGGCGGCGTGGTACTCGCAGAGACAATTGCCATCGCCATTCTCATTCCGGCTGCAGTAAGAGCCGGAAACAAAACACAGGCTCCGAAGCCCTTCATCAATGCCGACAAGACTTTCTCGGCACCTGCAGTGATCGTGCTCAATCCCTCCTCATTCTCATTCAAAGGACATTCATATGCGCTCTTTTCGAACGCGGACACATGGGAAGACGCCGAGAAATATTGTGAATCTTTAGGCGGTCATCTGGTCACAATAAACTCGAAAGAGGAAAATGACGCAGTATGGGCTTTTGCCAGAAACTCAGGATATGAGAGCGTTTTCATCGGTCTGTCCGATGCCGAAGAGGAAGGCACCTGGAAATGGGTAACCGGCGAACCGTTCACCTATACGAACTGGGCCGAGGGCCAGCCTGACGGTTTTACGGAGTACGAGAACTTCGCCGAATTCGCCTTCAGTAATAACAACGGCAAGTGGAACGACTATGAATTCAAGGCACACAAGGAAAACACCGCAGTCAGTTATATCTGCGAATGGGACTCCGACATAAAGAACAGTGCCGGCGATACGGAACTGACAGACGAACAGGCAAAAACCGCATTCACGAATCACCTGGCTGATCTGTTGTATTCAGAAAACATCTCCGAAGGCGTTGACTTCACCTGGGAATTCGCCGGAAACGACAACGGCATCTGCCTCTTCAACTGCACTTTTACGAACGGCGAATACGTTTGCTTCTACACCGACCTTTCGACAGGAATAACAAGCTCGATCAAGTACGCTTCGTCTTCCTGTGAAGATGCACTCGCAGTCGAAGTATCCGATTATTCCGCATGGGATTATCTGGATCAGGGATCGTCAGACGCTTCATCAGCTACCGACCTCAAGACTTACATGCGTAAAGACATCCGCGATTCCGCAGACAAGATCGGCGGACTCGAAGAAGTCGATTCGGAAGAATCCGTCGACTTCCAGAATGACGACATGTTCATAAGCACGACCAAAGGAAACGAGTCCGGAGACATCAAATACATCCAGGTCAGAGGAAACGGCAAATACTCTCTCTACGGCATCGCTCCCGGCATGAACTGGAAGGAAGGCGTCTCAAGGATGATCGCTTCAGGAGCAGTCAGCGCAAAGCGTGTCGATTCAAAGACGGTCTCCGTCGCTTTGGAAGACGGCACCACCATCGCCGTTACGCGCAACGCTTCCAATATTGTCACCCACGTTGCAGTCAAAGTGACATGACCTGATAACGGGCTGTTTCAGACTGTCTGCGGGTGCGGCTGATGCGGGTTCATCTAGTGAGGCTTTTCATCTAGTGATGCTTTTCATCTAGTGAGGTTTTTCATCTAGTGAGGTTTTTCATCTAGTGGTGCTTTTCATCTAGTGAGGTTTTTCATCTAGTGGTGCTTTTCATCTAGTGAGGCTTTTCATCTAGTGAGGTTTTTCATCAAGTGAATCTTTTCGTCTAGCGAAAGGCTTTTGGTGCTCTGTCAAGATAACGGACAGTGATTTCACAAAATTAAGCGCTTAATGTT
>CAMVGO010000001.1 GCA_947167045.1 uncultured Clostridia bacterium | reverse complement strand
TAAAACACAAGTACGGCAAGAACGCTGTCGTCAAAGCAAAGAACCTGAGCAAGGGCGGCACGGCGATCGAGCGCAACGACCAGATAGGCGGGCACAAGGCATGAGGAATTACGATGACATAAAGCACCTTTCGAGGCCGCAGTATCCGGACCTTCCTCCAATGTCGATCCACGACAGGGCGGCGCAGTTCTCGCCGTTTGCAGCGCTCGTCGGATATGGCGATGCGGTTGAGGAAACGGAGCGCCTCACCGACAGCAGAAGAGAGATGCTCGAAGACGAGATCGCAGAACTCAACAGACAGCTCGCGGTGCTTTCTGACAGGCTTCCGGAGCGTCCGAAGATACGCGTCACGTATTTCATTCCCGATGCGAAAAAAGACGGCGGCAGATACGCTTCAAAGGTCGGCAACGCCAGGACGATTGATCAGTACAACAACGCGATCGTATTCACCGACGGAGAGACCGTTGCGGTGAAGGATATGTACAGCGTGGTGTTTATCGGCGGGTGAAACTCGCGATCTCTGAACGGCATGGAAAAATCCGCCAATAAAAAGGCGCCAAAGAGTTGAGCGCCCCCATTATTCTAGTCCCGTTTCGCAGGACCGGCGGTTTAAAAACTGCACAAATCGGAGCACTGTTTTTGTTCGGTTTTAGATTAGCACTCTCACCTTGACAGTGCTAATCAAGGGACTATAATGCAATCGGAACAAAGGAACGAAGATCAATAGATCAGACCTCCGCTCTAATGCTCGGATACAACGATCAAAGGAGATGATTATTATGTTGATGTCCGGTTTATTTGGAGAAGATTTGTTCGATGATTTTTGGGGTTTCCCTACGTACGAGCTGGCGGATTTCGACAGGGCTCTCTGCGGGAAGAATGCGGATCTGATGAAGACCGACGTGCACGAGACAGACAAGGAATATGAGCTCGATATCGACCTTCCGGGCTTTAAGAAAGACCAGATCAATGTCTCGTTCGAAGAAGGTTATCTGACCATCAGCGCAAGCAATGAGAAGGACACCGAGAAGAAGGAAAAGCACGGCAAGATCATCCGTCAGGAGAGATATACCGGCACCATGCAGAGGAGCTTCTATGTCGGTGAAGGCGTTAAGACCGAAGACGTGAAAGCGAAGTTCGAAGACGGTGTTCTGAAGCTATCCATACCGAAGACGGAACTCAAGCAATTGCCGGGCGGCAGCAACATTGCCATCGAGGGCTGATGCATTCAGTTGATGCACCTATAGGAACAATTACATAAGCACCAGAGGAGCTGCTTTGAAAGTGACGCGATCACTTCGGGCAGCTCCTCTTTTTGTGTGCTATTTTTCAACCTTGTCAGATCACTTTCCTGATCTCTTTTTCGTCCGCGTCGAAATGCTTCTGCACCTGCTTGACGATCTTTTTATAAGACTCTTCCGGCGCCTCTTTGTATCTGCCCGTCACGAACTTGTATCCCCACATGTATTCGGGTGGCGTCATTACCGCAACGGCCCAGCCGTATTCGACACCCTTTTTGTTCTTGCGCGGGCGGAAATCTTTCGCGACCAAATACGACTGCATCTGAAGTTTTGTCAGCACGCCTTCGAAATTCTTTTCGCCGCCTTTGCCGAACCCGCCCTTGTCTTTCATCTCGTGTGTGAAGAGTTCGGAGGCGCATCCGAGTGCATCAAGTCCTGATACTTTTACATCCCACATATCGACACCTGAAGGCACGAAAAGATCCATCAGAAGCTTCTCTCGGTAGCCTGCTTTTCCGTCTTCGTAGAGCGCGTCGAAATCGTATCCGTCGCGGCGGTGATTTGCAAAATACGGGAACCATTTTTTGGAGACGAACCCTGCGCGGTTGCCGTAGAATTTTCCGTAAGCGACTTTCCCCGTACGTGCGAGCACGGCGCGCCATTCCCACGGATCGACATCCGCGTTGCCGCACCACCAGCGTGAAGGGTCGGTCATGTTTTCGACGGAAAAACCCGGAACACCATTCTCGAAAAGCGGCAGAAAACCTATCTTCTCGATCACATCGAGAAGCTCGTCAGCGCTGTGGATGCAGCCTTCGTCATCCCAGTCGATACCGCCCATATACCACTGTCCGTTTATTACTTCCATGGCATCTATAGTATCACTAGTCACCAGTTAATTGCACAAGGTAAACAAGTGCAAAAACAGATCAGCTTTTCAGTTCTCCATACATAAGCAAAGAGGTCATCATCTTGCGATGACAACCCCTTTTGTGTTTGTCTTTTTTACTGTCTTATCAGAACAGATCTACAGACTTACCGTCAGTGTCGAAGATCTTCTTCTCAGCAACAACAACATAAACGTCGCCGCCGAGCTTAGCAGCCTTCTTCTCGATAGCCTTGATGTCAACCTTCTTGCCGTCGATCTCGAAAATGATCTTGCCGAGCTTCTTAACAGGAGCCTTCTTTGCAGCAGCCTTCTTAGCAGGTGCTTTCTTTGCAGCGGGCTTCTTTGCAGCAGCAGCCTTCTTAGCAGGAGCCTTTGCAGCCTTAGCGGGAGCAGCCTTCTTAGCAGGTGCAGCTTTCTTAGCAGCAGGTGCCTTCTTTGCAGCGGGCTTCTTTGCAGCAGCAGCCTTAGCGGGAGCCTTTGCAGCCTTTGCGGGAGCGGCCTTCTTAGCAGGTGCAGCCTTCTTAGCGGCAGGTGCTTTCTTAGCAGCGGGAGCAGCCTTCTTTGCAGCGGGCTTCTTAGCTGCGGGTGCCTTCTTAGCAGCCGGTTTCTTAGCAGCTGTAGCCTTCTTTGCAGCAGGCTTCTTAGCAGCTGTCTTCTTGGGAGCTGCTGCTTTTGTAACGGCCTTAACTGCGTCGTTAACTGCTGCAGCTACATCGATCTTCTTCTCATCTGCCATAAATTATTCCTCCGTGAATTTTAGTTGTGCATTGAGAGTTTTCTAAGTTACATATTTCGATTGTACAAATCTTCTTTTTTTCAGTCAATAAAATAAAGCATAATAAATGATTTGTTTAAACAGAATTCACGTTGTTTACAAAGCAGCGGAAAATAAAGCGTTTGCGGGTTTATAAACTTCACAATGACATGCGTGTTTTTTGAGTGTGTCCGACAGACTGGAAATAAACCGGATATGGTGTATATATAAAGCATTGCGTTTTACAAAAACCGGAGATGTTCAAATGCAAGGTTTAGATGAATTAAATGATTTATTAAATTCCACAGCTCGTTCTATTTATTCAGCTGAGGAACTTATGTGTTGGGGAGATATATTTAGTTTCGCATCTTGGTCTGAAGAGTTCTGGGGTGATCTGCTGTGTACTTTGTTTTACCTTGCTGCTACGGATAAAGAAATAACTTCTGCTGACACTGATATCATTAACGGTTTATTTGAACTGGACTTAAGCACGGCTGATTATGCTGATATGGTCAGAGAAGTGTTGAATCCTTAAGAACCTGATCCGAAATTCGGAACAAACAAGAAAACTATACCGGATATAAAGTTTGAGGATAGAGTTCCGCTGTCTGTTAAGACCGCTGTTCTCTATGATGCCACTCACTTCGGAGGCAAACAGAATATGACCGGCGCAATTATCGATTCGATAGAACAGTCCGGGAAATTTTTTATACTGAATAATCCTGTTGAGATAAACGAAGCGTTATTGAATTCTTATGTGCAGAAGCTTCGCAAAAAGGCAAACGATTTAATGTGTTTTTGGAGCGGATGCAGTGATGAGGATCATACTGCTGAAACAGTTGGGATGAAGAGCAGAGAGCGCACAACCTATAGGGCAGGGAAGCCTGATAAAGATGCTTATTACGGCGCCCCCCTTGTTGCGGGCTGCAATATTCCCGAGGGGAAATATGTTATATACGCAGAAGATTCCCAAGCAGCTTATGCAGTTATCCGCAATAATTCGCAGATCATAGCGGGACATATCGAAACAAGAGGATATGTCGAACTTCATAAATATGATGAACTTTGTCTGAGGTATTGTGTAGCCGTGCCTATCGAAGAAGCCGATTGGTATGATGGCGATTGTTATGTCATAGGCGAATATATCGTTGGCAAAGATATGGAAGAAGGCGCATATATACTCAGTCCGGGTAACTCTGACGCAATGTACATGCTGGGAAGATTTACTAAAGATGGTTACTGGGACACAGATGGTTCCGGTGCTTACAGGCAAGACGCTATAATCACCGTTAAGCGTGGCCAGATACTTATTATTCAAGAAGGCACTTTAAGTAAGTCTCAGGATGTAGTTAATTGAAAACCCATATGATATTCTAATGGGCACACTATAAAATCCTTTGCGTAGAAAACGCGAAAAAAGAATCATGAACATAGCAGTAGTCACATTCAGACTTCACGCACCCTGGGTGCACAGTCTCAAAGAAAAAAGGATGATCGTCAAAAGTCTCATAGCAAAGCTGCAGAACAAATTTCACGTATCCGCGGCAGAGACAGACGAGCAGGATACTCATCAGATAATAGTCGTCAGCGCGGCCGCGATAGTTCCGCACAACGCGATGGCCGACAGTCTCATGGATGAGATCGCGGCATTCGTGGAAGCAAATTGTGAAGCCGTTATCCTGGATGAGATAAGAGAAGTCAGATAATTTTTCTAGCCAAAAACATTTGCATTTAGCAGCGGGAGGTTGAGCGTTTAAGATCGTCAACACCCGCCGTTACATTCACATGCGCATATTTTGGCACATGAGTTTTTCTATACTGAACCTGTAAGTTCAAAAAAACGGTCAAAAGCACGGCGCTAACCGGGATTTTAGCCTGCTTTTTGAAGATCTTGAAGCAAACACCGGTCAAAACCGCGGCTATAGCCGGTGTTTTAGCCGTGTTTTTCAGAACTTTGTTCCGGAACCCCCCGGCTCTCAAAAATTTACGAAATACAAAAACGTCACATAAAGACAGATAAAGACAGATAAAGACAGATAAAGACCAGCCGCTTCAATATGCGGCCAAAACCACATCGCGAAAACGGGATATTGTCCCCATAACGGGAAACTGTCCCAAAAAGCGAACTTGACCGGATGTACAATCCGTGAAACAGAAGCAGAAAGAATCAGTATCTTCCGTGATGTGATGACATCAGAGGTGACATCGTGGGCAATTCGAAGAAAGACATTACAGGACAGTTATCGATAGCGGATCTTCTCGCCTCCAAAGACACGGGCGGGATAGGCAGGAATTTTTCTCCCGACCAGATACAGGAGCTGATCAATACGCTCAGCGCCGCGAAGCAGACTGCAAAGCAGCGCGAGCGTAATGAGAGGCTCAAGCGTGAGCGTGAAGAGCGCGCCAGGCTCAAGAGGGAACGCGAGCAAAAAGAAAAAGAAGAACGCGAGGCGCGCGAACGGAAGGAAAGGGAAGAGCAGGAGCGCAAAGAGAAGCATATCGAGGAAGTAACATGCATGGATCTCCCGCTCGACTGGGAGAATGCATTCATCGGCGACGAGAGGACAAAGGGCGTTCATGTCGACAGCATCCCCGACGCGCTCATAATGAGTCTTACAACGCTCGGAAAGGTCGACATCGAATATATCTCGTCCATTACCGGTGTCGACTACAAGACGGTAATCTGCGCGCTTAAAGGCGCGATATATCAGAACCCGGAAACGTGGGACGAATGTTTCTTCAAAGGGTGGGAGACGGCAGAGGAATATCTGTCCGGAAATCTTATGCGCAAATGGAGGATCGCTTCCGAAGCAAACGAAGAATACAAAGGTTACTTTGCCGACAATCTCGTGGCGATAGAGAAGGTCCTGCCGCCGGCCGTGGCGACGAAGGACATATACATCACGCTCGGTTCCCCGTGGGTGCCGACGGATGTCATAGACGATTTCATCGAGCATCTCTTCGGTGAACCGCGCCATTACCGCTATCTCACTGATGAGAAGAGGAACAGCTTAAGGACCTGTCACGATGAGATCACCGGCACATGGGAGATCCCCGACAAGAACAGATACTGGCACAGCGTCGCCGTGTCATCGACTTTCGGCACCAACCGCCTTGAGGCGCTCCAGATACTTGAGAACACTCTCAACATGAAGTCCGTGAAGGTCACGGACGAGATGAAGAGCCTGGTAAACAAATCAGGTGTCAGGAGAGTCATAAACAGGAAGGAAACGGTTGCCGCGCTCGAGAAGCAGAAGCAGCTGATAAAGGCATTCCAGGACTGGGTCTGGAAAGATACGGCGCGCAAGGAGAGGCTCGAGGCGATATTCGAAAGCCGCTTCAGCTGCGTAAGGCGCAGGATGTTTGACGGGTCGTTTCTGACGTTCCCGACGATGTCGAAGGACGTGACGCTCTTCCCTTATCAGAAGAACGCGGTGGCGAGGATAATCTTCACGCCGAATACGCTCCTGGCTCACGACGTCGGTGCGGGAAAGACTTATGTCATGATCGCCGCCGGACAGGAATTGAGACGCATGGGCCTGTCGAAAAAGAACATGTACGTCGTGCCCAACAACATCGTCGGACAGTGGAGGAGCATCTTCTATCTCATGTATCCGGATGCGAATCTCCTCTGCATCGAGCCGAGAATGTTCAAGCCGAACAAGCGCGAGGAGATACTTAAGAGAGTGCGTGATGAGGATTTCGACGGCATCATCATCGCGTACAGCTGTTTCGAGCAGATCCCTCTGTCGAAAAAATACTACCTGGATGACCTTAAACGCCAGCAGCGCGAAGTCGCAAAGACCGTGAATACAAAGGGCAAGGCCACGTCCAAACTGACGAAGAAGGCGGAGAAACTTGCCGAAGCCATACGCGAGCTGAACAACGCATGGGAAGACATGTACGACACCGTTTATTTCGACGAGCTCGGCATCACGAGGCTCTTCGTCGATGAGGCTCACAACTTCAAGAACGTGCCGATCGAGACAAAGGCGACCAACGTCCTGGGCATCTCCGGCGCGAGCTCGAAAAAGTGCAAGGACATGCTCGACAAGGTCCACCTGGTTCAGCGCGAAAACGACGGCAAGGGCGTGGTCCTTGCCACGGGAACGCCCATTACGAATTCGATAACCGACGCTTTCGTAATGCAGATGTATCTGCAGAGCGGCGAGCTCGGACTTCTGGATCTTCAGAGCTTTGACAGCTGGATCGGTATGTTCGCCGAGCGCGTCACCGAATTCGAGATCGACGTCGATACGAGTTCGTACAGACTTGCCACCAGATTTTCAAAATTCCACAATCTCCCCGAGCTCACAGCGATGCTCTCGTCGATCGCGGATTTCCATTCCGTTGACGATCCTTCGGGTATCCCCGTGCACGACGGATACAATGATGCGCTAATCGGAAAGACACCCGAATTCGCCGACTATCTCAAGCAGATCTCTGACAGGGCGGACCAGGTCAGAAGGGGCACTGTGAGCCGCAGGGATGACAACATGCTCAAGATCACGACAGACGGCAGGAAGGCCGCTCTGGACATGAGGCTCGTGGCACCCAGATCAGCATTCACGCATCAGTCCAAGGTCGCAAGATGCGCCGAGAACATCGCCGACATCTACGTCAAGACATTTAACGACAGGAGCACGCAGCTTGTGTTCTGCGATACGTCGACGCCCGGCAAAGGCTTCAATATGTATAAGGAACTCAAGTCACGGCTGATGTTCTTCAACATACCCGAAGACCAGATCGCGTTCATCCACGATGCCGACACCGAAGCAAAGAGAAATTCTCTTTTCAGGAAGATGCGCGCGGGTGAGATAAGGGTCCTCATAGGTTCCACATTCAAGCTCGGCCTGGGCGTCAACATACAGGACAAACTCATTGCACTGCATCACCTTGACGTGCCGTGGAGGCCCGCCGACATGGTTCAGCGTGAAGGCCGCATCCTTAGACAGGGCAACACGAATAAGAAGGTCTTCATCTTCCGCTACATAACGGAAGGAAGTTTCGATGCTTATTCCTGGCAGCTTTTGGAAACCAAGCAGAGGTTCATCTCGAGCCTGCTTTCGGGTTCCCTTACCGAGAGGAGCGGCGCCGATGTCGACGACACGGTGCTCGACTATGCCGAAGTAAAAGCGCTCGCCGTAGGAAACCCGCTGGTCAAGGAGCGTGTCGAAGCGGCAAACGAACTTATGCGTTTCATGGTGCTCCAGCATAAGCTCACCGAGTCGCGCATGCAGATGGAAAAGGAGCTTTTGGAGCTCCCCGCCAAGATGGACCGCCAGAAGGAACTGATCGATTTGTGCGGTAAAGATGCAGAATACGCTGCGGAGTGGAGGGAAGCCCATCCGGCCGTCACCGAGAACAAGCTCAAGAAGGAAGAGGCGGAAAAGCGTAAGGCTCTGAGGGAAGAGATCAGCAACGCCGTCCGCAATAACATTCTTCAGACTTCGGAAAATCCCGTCACGGTATACCGCGGATTTGCGATCGTCCTGCCTACGAACATGACCGCAGCCAGGCCTTATGTCTGGCTCGTCAGGAGAGGCAGGTATTCCGTTGAATTGGGCGATGCCGACATCGGTAATCTCATAAGGATAGACAATGCCCTTGATACCCTCTCAGACCGTCTGGAGACGCTTAAGAAAGGTCTGGCGGATCTGGAGAAGAGGGAGGAGGATATCCGTGCCGAGCTCGCGAAAGAGG
The DNA here is from genome assembly GCA_947167045.1 of uncultured Clostridia bacterium. Taxonomy (GTDB): domain Bacteria; phylum Bacillota; class Clostridia; order Saccharofermentanales; family Saccharofermentanaceae; genus Saccharofermentans. Next base: position 136,898 of record CAMVGO010000001.1, on the reverse strand, counting down.
ACGGCTTCACGGACGAGATCGAGTTCTACAGGAAGAAGGTCAACGACCTTGATGCGCAGTTGGGAGTGAAGAAAAATGGGTGACGTAAAGTTAACTAACGTACCGTCCATGACGGTCGGAAAACTTATAGATGTGCTGGGCGATTCATACTGCTCGGTCTTAGGCAACGGGCTGCCCGTAAGGACGATGCCTTCGGTGATGCTCTGGGGTCCTCCGGGCGTCGGTAAATCACAGGCCGTCCGCCAGATCGCTTCGAAGATCGAAAACAAGACGGGGCGAAAAGTAAACGTCACCGATGTCAGACTGCTTTTATTCAACCCTATAGATCTCCGCGGCATCCCGACAGCCAATGCTGAAAAGACCCTCGCCGTATGGCTCAGGCCGCAGATATTCCAGATGGACGATTCTTCTGATTTGGTGAACATCCTCTTTCTCGACGAGATATCCGCAGCGCCGCAGTCGGTGCAGGCAGCGGCATATCAGATTACTCTGGACAGGACGGTCGGCGAGCACCGCCTTCCCGACAATTGCATCGTAATAGCCGCGGGCAACAGAACGACCGACAAGTCCGTGGCATATAAGATGCCGAAGGCATTAGCGAACCGTCTTCTGCACATAGATGTAGAGGGCAGTTTTGAATCCTGGAAGGAATGGGCGGTAAGGACGGGGATCAATCCGAAGGTGACCGGTTTCCTGTCGTTTAAGAGGAATTACCTCATGGGTTTTGACGCAGGATCCGACGACCTTGCTTTCGCCACGCCGCGTTCGTGGGAGATGGTGAGCAACCTGCTTAACGGCATAGACAGCGACATAAACAAAATGTATCCGCTGATAGCGGGCTTGGTCGGAACGGGAGTCGCGGTCGAATTCAGAACGTGGGACAAGGTCTATAAGGACCTTCCCGGCATCGAAGACATCTTCAAAGGGAAGATGCCCCAAGTGCCTAAGAGTACTGACGCACTTTATGCGCTGACGTCTTCCATGACCGCATACGCAAGGGAGCATAAGGACGACCTTACAGCCATAGGAAACTCCATAAGATATTCGGAGGCCATGCCGCCGGATTTCGGTATCGTCCTGCTCAAGGATTACATGTACATAGCGCCGGACTACAGGGAGAAGCTGATGCTTATCCCGGAGTTCGTCAAGTGGATGCAGACCAAAGGAAAGTTCTTGAATGGATCTGTCAGATGAGAAAAAGCGCAGATACGTAAAGCGCATACTGCTGTCCAGGATGAGGATACTGTGCAGCAACGGCTTTTACGGGCTGTTGCTGATGCACATGGATTTCGCGCTGGATGCGGAATGTAAGACCGCCGTAACGGACGGGAGAAAGATATATTTCGGTCCGTCTTTTCTCGACGACTTGAGTGATGAGGAACTCGACTTCATCATGATGCACGAAGTGATGCACTGTGCCCTGCAGCACTGCCTGCGCACGGGCGACCGTGATCACGAAGCATTCAACATCGCATGCGACATCGTGGTCAACTCTAATATTCTCCGCTCGAACAACGGCAATCTCGGATCGATCACGCTTAAAAAGTACGGCGAGTCGATGCACCTGACGCCGGCAGGTGATGAAGGATGGAACCACACCGCTGAAGAAGTGTATGCCATGCTGCCTTCAGGCGGAGGCAGAAAAGGCTTGAGCGGAACTGGCTCGGGCGGGAAATCAGGTTCATCAGGTTCCGGAAATAACGGTGGTCAGGGCAACGGAAAAGGCGGACCCGGCAAAGTCGGCAAGAGGTCAACGGGCAGCGGAAAAGAACGCGGAACTGGCAGTGGAACAGGAAGCGGAATTGGCACCGGTTACGGCAGCGGAAACTGGGACGATCACGGACGCTGGAAAACTGCAGAAGAGAGCGGTGATGAGACACTCAGGGATGAGTGGTCAAAGCGTCTGATCGACGCAGCCGAAGCGATCTCCATAAGAGATCCGTCAAAGACGCGCGGCATGCTTCCGCTCTGTGCAGAACGCCTTCTGAAAGAGCTCAAAAAGCCCCAGACAGACTGGCGCACGATACTGAACGATTTCATCCAGGAGGAGATAACCGACTATTCGTTTACGCCTCCCGACAGACGTTTCGATGACAGTCCGTTCTTCCTTCCCGATTACAACGAAAAGGACGATCTGGTCAAAGACATACTGTTCATGATCGATACTTCGGGAAGCATGTCGGATAACGAGATCACTGCCGCTTATTCTGAGATAAAAGGTGCGATCGACCAGTTCAACGGCAAGCTGAAAGGCTGGCTCGGATTTTTTGATGCGCAGGTGGTCGAGCCCAAACCCTTCGAGAGCGAAGAAGAGTTCAGGGTGATAAGGCCCAAAGGCGGCGGAGGCACCAGGTTCGACATAATATTCAGCTATGTTGCGGAGCACATGGAAACGTTGCCCGCGAGCATAATAATAATGACTGACGGATATGCCCCTTTCCCGAAAGAAAAGGCGTCGATGGGCATCCCCGTTCTGTGGCTCCTTGTGACAGATGATGTCGAACCGCCATGGGGAAAGGTTACGAGGATAAAGGTGGACTGATGGCTCATTTTTGTCCCATGCCCAGTCTCATAATGACCTTAACAGAATTGCAGGTGTGGTAAGATTAAGAAAAAAATCACACGTATCATTTTGCGAAAGGTGAGTGAATGCGATGTCTGAAAATGTTGAAAACACAAATGGATCTGCACAGGAGCAGTACAGGACTTTAAACGATAACGACGTTCTTGATGTCGCCGCAAAGATGATGGACAGATTTGATGAAGCATTCAAGGAGCTAGCGAAATGATCACTCTCACAAAAGAACAGGTGCTGCTCCTGCATAAAGCTATTTACGAGCGTTACGGCGGTTCATACGGAGTCCGCGAAGACGGCCTTTTGGATTCTGCTCTTGAAGCGCCTTTCCAGACCTTCGGAGGAGAAGATCTTTATCCGGCCGATCTGGAAAAGATCGTCCGTTTTGCTTACGGTCTTATCAGCAATCATCCTTTTCACGACGGAAACAAGCGTATCGGGGCACTTGCTCTTTTAACACTTTTGGAACTGAACGGTTATTCCATAAATGCAACAAACAAAGAGTTTTCAGATATCATCTATGCCGTTGCTTCAGGAAGCGAAGGCAAAGACTATGAAGATCTTCTTGCCTGGGTGAGAGAACATACAGGTCTGAATTAATATCGTGAAAAAATCAGGTGTTGCATTTTCAAAATCACACGCGTATAATCACCGCTAACATCAAACGGGAGGAGGTCCTGGCAATGCGAAGAACAACTGAATCAAACATCTTACCGATCAACAGCGGGCGTGCAGGATCTGCTGCTGTAGCTTAATTATCTGATTAATCTATTCCAAGCGTGATCCATAACCATGCACCTCATTGAGGTCTGTTTTGCATGCCCTTTTTTCAAAAAAGAAAGGAAACAATTATGGACACTATTATCGGAAACTACGCTGAGGCGGCAGTCTATGCTTCAGGCATGGATGACTACGCCAAAGCACAGATCAAAATGATCTGCGACAACGACATATCACTCGGTTCAAAAGTAAGGATAATGCCGGACTGTCATCCGGGAAAGGTAGGCCCCATCGGCCTCACCATGACCGTCACCAATAAGGTTATTCCGCAGCTCATGGGTATCGACATAGGATGCGGAATGCTGGTCGCGAAGATCAATGTGAGGAACATCGATTTTCGAAAACTCGACAAGGCGATAAGAGAGAATGTTCCTGCAGGATTCGGCGTGCGCAAAGTGCCTCACAACAGGGCTGATATCAGCGCGATATCCGGCCTTAGATGTTTTCGTGCGGTCAATGCGGACAAGGCTTTGAAGAGCCTCGGAACGTTGGGTGGCGGAAACCATTTCATCGAAGTCGACAAAGGTGAGGACGGGTATTACATCATCATCCATACAGGCAGCCGTCACTTGGGCGTCGATGTGGCCGACTACTACACGGAGCATGCCAGAAGAAGGCTCGTCAACATGGGAAGGAATGTTCCGTATGAGACAGCTTATGTGGAAGGACCGCTTATGGACGACTATCTTTACGATGTAAAGATAACAACCGCATACGCGTCTCTTAACAGGGAGATAATCCTTCTCGAGATCCTCAAGGGAATGAAGTGGAAAGACGAAGTGCGTTATGAATCGATCCATAACTATATCGCGACACTTCCCGACGGCACTGACATTCTTCGAAAAGGTGCCGCGTCGGCACTTGCAGGCGAACCCGTGATAATCCCCATAAACATGCGTGACGGAGTGATACTCGGAACGGGTAAAGGAAACCCCGACTGGAACTATTCCGCACCGCACGGATCGGGCCGCAAGATCAAGAGAACGGAAGTACAAAACAGTTATACCGTATCTGCTTTCAAGAAAGACATGCAGGGCATCTACAGCACTTCGATCAGTGCGGAGACACTGGATGAAGCACCCGTGGCATACCGCGGGATAGAAGAGATCATGCCGGTCATTGAGGATACGGTCGAAGTAAAGGAAGTTGTAAAGCCCGTATACAACTTCAAGGCAGGAAAAGAGAGGTAATAATGTTAATTCAGTTAAGTTCGGGACAGGGCCCCGTTGAGTGCTCTGTCGGAGTGGAGAAGCTTTGCAAAGCCCTCCTCAAAGAGTTTGATGGTTCACGCATCGTTTCCGTAAACGCAGACTATTCAGGCACGGGATACAAGTCTGCCGTTATGGAATTCGATGGTGATGTATCTTCGCTTGAAGGGACGGTCTTATGGGTCTGGAAGAGCACCATAAGACCGGGCCATCAGCGCAAGAACTGGTATATCGACGTGCACGTGATAAAGGAAGCCGAAGAAGTCGGCGCACTCGATCCCGATGACTGTGAGATAACCACGATGCACTGCGGCGGCAAAGGCGGCCAGCATGTGAATAAAGTGGAGACAGGCGTAAGGATCACGCATAAGCCTACAGGCATTGTTGTTACGTGTACTGAAGAAAGAAGCCAGGTTCAGAATAAGCAGCGCGCTATGAAACGTCTGGCAGGCATTCTTGCTGCAAAGCAGGAAAACAATAACGCAGATGCATTGAATAACGCCTGGCAGAAACACAATGAGATCGTTAGAGGAAATCCGGTGCGCAAATATGAAGGTGAGAAGTTCAAGAGGATAAAATAAAAACCTCACCCGGGACTGCCTTCCCGGAGTGAGGCAAAAACAATCTCTTCGGAAGCAACCGTCTCTGCAGACCGCGCTTTCTTAAAAGGATTGTAGCATCGATTTTTCTGCTGTCAATGAAAGCCTTGATCAGCCTGCTGATCGGTGCCCTTGCCCTGTTGCTTAAGTTATTTGCGTTTCTGGATTCCAGGTATAAGCGCAAATAAAAAACCTCACCCAAGATGGCAGTCTGAGTGAGGTAAACAATTAGTTTTACACTCGGAAACAACCGTCTCTGCAGACCGTGCTTTCTTAAGGAGATTGTAGCATCGCTTGTATTTGCCGTCAATTAAAACGTCGCAGCGGATGTCTAAGGATTCTTCAAATAAAACTTTTAGATTGGAATGTGATACTGCATTTCATGTGACAAAAAAACAGGCTGTATAGGACAAAAACTGATCATAAACTGACAGGAAAAACCGTCCCTGGAAAAATCAAAAAATGGAACTATACTGATTAATAACAAATAAAAACAGAGCAAGGATTTCTGTATGTCTGACGTATTTTGTTATAAAACCCGCGGCAACTCCAGTGCCGATAATAAACCCAGAGTCTACTTTACCTGCCATCCCGATGATCTAGGCAGATATTTGGAAGAGGTTTGCAAAGACATCCTTGATCTAAGCAACTGTGCAGTCTTTTACACAGAGGACATGAATGCCCCCATTGATGACGGGAATACGCTTGTTACTCTTGAGCGTATGAGTATGTTTGTTATCCCCGTTACGTATAAACTCCTGACCACACCAAACAGGACCATGAGCTTTGATCTCAACTTCGCAAAGGAAAGGCACATCCCCGTACTTCCCTTACTGATGGAATCCGGGATCTATGAGTTCTACAAGAAGCCCGGGAACTTCGGCGATATGCAGTATCTGAAACCCTACGGAGATGATACGATTAAGATCGACTATAAAGATAAACTCAGGAATTACCTTGAATCTGTTTTGATCAGTGATGAATTAATACAAAGGATAAGAAAAGCCTTCGATGCATATATCTTCCTGAGTTACAGAAAGACAGACAGGAAATATGCAAACGAACTGATGACGCTGATCCACAGGAATCCGGAATTTGAAGATATTGCCATATGGTTCGATGAGTTCCTTACACCCGGAGAAAGCTTCAGGGAAAGCATTGAGAAGATACTGAAAGACAGCAAACTGTTTACACTCCTGGTAACACCGAGACTGTTGGAACGGCAGGAGGACGGCTCTCCCAATTTCATCATGAGGGAGGAGTATCCCGCTGCAAGACAATTAGGCAAACCAATCCTTCCTGCAGAGATGGAGAAGACGGATGAGGAAGCTCTCAAAAGAGATTATGAGGGCATACCAGCTTGTTCAGATACTAGCGATGAAGAAGCCTTCAAAAAGAGGCTGCTGGAAACACTGATGGGAATAGCAGTATCCGGGAACAACAATGATCCTGAACACAACTATCTTATAGGTTTGGCATATCTCAAAGGCATCGATGTCGAAGTCGATACCGGCAGAGGAGTGGCGTTGATCACACGAGCTGCCAAATCCGGTTTACCTGAAGCGGTCGAAAAATTGTATTTAATGTATAAAGACGGAGACCATATAAAGTCTGACGGTGAGAGATCTTTATATTGGGCTAACAGGCTTTATGAGATCAATCTTGAAAAGTATGGTGAAGAACACGGGGAAACACTCCGCGTGCTGAATAATCTCGCTGTTGCATATTATGACCTTAAAAACTATGAGAAAGCCGCCGGGCTGCATGAGAAGTGCTATGAGACCAGCCGGAAAATTCTTGGCGAGATGTCGGCAACAACGCTCAGTGTTCTGAATAATCTTGCACTTGATCTTGATGCGCTGGAAGACCACAAAAAAGCCATTGAACTATTGAAGGATTGTTATGAGATCAGATGCCGGATCCTGGGCGAAACTCATCCGGATACACTTAATGCGCTTTATAATCTGGCACTTGCCTATAGTTCATCGGGTGCCGATTATGGAAGAGCAAATATAATGTTTTTAAAATGCTTTGTCGAAATGCAAAAAACACTTGGCGATGAGCACCCAAGCACTCTACGTGCAATGAACAATCTGGCGCACTCTTTTTATTTGGAACAGGATTTTACAATATCAGCCGGACTGCATAAGGCATGCTATAAGTTAAGATGCAAAGTCTTTGGTAACGACCATCCGGAAACGCTTATTTCAATATTGAATCTGGGGAAGGTCTATTATTCTCTCAGGGAATTCAAGACGGCCTTGGGATTCCGTAAGACGGGCTATGAGATCATGTGCAGGAATCTGACTGAGGAACACCCCGACACACTCCGTTCCCTGAATGATCTTGCGATGACATATTATCAATTCGGTGACTATAAAAAGGCTTTGGAATTACATGAGAAGTGTTATGAGACCAGATGCAGAGTATTGGGAAAAGAGCACCTTGAAACTTTAGGGTCAATGCAAAATATTGCACTTGTTTACGGTTCGCTTGGAGACTATGGCAAAGCCGCTGAATTATATGAGAAGTGCTATGAAGTTATGTGTAATAATCCGGGCGATGATGCTCCGGAAACAATAAATTTGTTAAACAGTATGGCTGTTAACTATTACAGGCTCGGAAACATAAATAAGGCTATAGAGCTCAGCGAAAAGTGCTATCAGACCAGACTTAGGATCCTGGGCGAAAACCACATGGATACGGTTGATTCACTTAACAATATGGCTGTTTACTACTATGCAATCGGAGACTATAAGAAAGCCGTTGAAGCGAACAGCAAGTGCTATGCGATCAAGTGCAGAATTCTGCCAAAATACTATGAAAGCACACTTGGTTCTCTATATCGTTTGGCAAGATCTTACAGAGCTTTGGGAGATAACAAAAAAGCGCTTAAATTGGCAAAAGATTGCTACCAAAGAAGTCTTGAAGCCTTTGGTGAAGATCACCAGATCACCAAGCAGGTATATGAGTTGATAAAAGAAATCCGGGAATAAAAACTGCTTCTGACAACGAAAATCATTAGGCACGGTCTGCTTGCTGATTGGTGTTGTCTCGCTGTTGCTGAAGCTGTTTACTTACCTGGACTCCCGGTATAAGCGCAAATAAAAAAACTCGGAAGTAATCGTCTTTACAGACCGTGCTCTATAAAAGTGATTGTAGCATCGTGATTGTTGTCAGTCAATGAATCATACCGTCATTTTTCGTCATATTGCATTCAGGATAAGACGTGATCAGATGGTGTTAAAAAGACACTTCTACCAAGGAAAGATTGTGTTAACTTCTATGGAATTGACTGGTTAAAAACTTGACTTTATATTTGTGATTTCATCAGCAATTCTGTCCCATTAATTGAAGGACAATGTTCTTTTTCAAGGCTAAAATAGTATTGGTACGGTCTGCTTAATGGGCGGTTACCTTCCGAGTATTTATTCACATCTTGGAATTCCAAGAGAGTACTAAAGAAAGGAGGGCTAAGGAAGTGACAGACTATGAGATTTTATCTCTGGTGATAACTATGATCGGCTTGCTGATTGGCGTTGTCTCGCTGTTACTTAAACTATTTGCGTACCTGGATTCCAGGTATAAGCGCAAATAAAAACCTCACCCAAAGACTGGCTCTCCACGGGTGAGGTTATATTAACTACACTCGGAAGCAAACGTCTTTGCAGACCGTGCTTTCCTGATGCAATTGTAGCATCGTGTTTATTATCAGTCAACGAATCATCATTGGCTTAGAGTAGTCTGTGCCTTAAAAGATCATTCGTCTCCGCCGTCGGAGTCATCATCTTCATCGTCGTCAGGGTATTCGTCTCCGAATGTATCCCAAAAGCCATCGACTTCGTCATATTCGTCGGTTACGTCTTCGAGCAGAACCTCTTCATATCCGTCTTTGATCGTTCCGCTTGCGGTGAACCTGAAAATGGATTCGGCCAGTTCGATCTCGTAGGAGATCTCAAAGCCGCCCTTGCTGTCCACGACGATTATCGCGGCGGGAAGTTCTTTGACGAATGTTTCGGCCGTGAGCCCCTTTTTGCCGGACTCTTCGATCAGTTCCTCGATGTCTTCCTTGAGCTCTTCCAGAAAAGCACTCCTGGCCTCTTTATCGTATTTCTTCGAATCTGCAAGTATTTTCTCGAGAGCGTCAAAGGCCGCATCCTCGCCCGATCTGTCACGTAAGACCTCAACGAACACGTCTACTTCGTCATCGTTAAAGACCGTTTCTCCCTCGAAGATGCCGATGTCGTCGGAAAATGCCAGCTCATCGCCGTTGCTGAGCTCGCGGTATTCCGTATCATCCTCATCGTCTTCTTCGCCTTCTTCAGTTTCCGATTCGAAGGTTAGCTGGGTAAAGCCGTCCCTGATCGTTCCCGTCAGTATGTATGCCTTGCCGGAAACCTTGTTGTGCATGGGCTCGAAATGCGCTCTTATGCAGGCTTCGTTCGGCCTGAACAAAGACACATCGGTAAGGAAAACAATTACTATACGTTCGAGCTGCAGTTCAAACGCTTTGATGTCATCGGTGAAAAGACCGAGGCTGTCTGACAGCGCTTCCTGCATTGCGTCGTTCCAGCTCTCCTGATCCTCATACAGAGTCTTGAAAGCGTACTGCAGCGCGCCCATGCTGTTGTTGCTCTCAGGCGGCGCATACATGGCGAACTCAACCTTCTCGCCGCACCAGTCAAATTCGGCATGGAAGCATCCGGCTTCCTCATCAAAAGGCAATTTTGCCCCGTTGCAAAGTTCTAAGTCTGACATAACCGTTACCCCCGTCTTTCCGAGATCTTTGTCATTTCTCATAATAAAATTACGGGGGAGGGAATACAACAGCAGATTTCGGCTAATGTGGGCGAAAGTTTTCGGCAGCTTTCAGCTTACCTGATACTCAATAAGTTCGCCGAACAGCGCAGTTACAGGCCTTCCGCCTATCTTTGCCTTCTCGAAAAAGTCACTGATGCTTCTGTACCACCTGTTGTTGAACCTTATGACCATCTTGCCGTCTTCGGCTATGCATTCGACCGTGCAGGGGATGCCCCTGTATCTAAACGTCAGACAGCATTCCTTCTCCGACAGCCAGAACAGATCGTAAAGGTCGGTCAGCCCGTCAGTTGAAGGGGAGAGGCGGTGCATCATAAGAACGACTTTCTCCATCTCTTCGATGTTGCCCCACCAGGACGGGTTCGACCTTAAGTATTCGGCAAACCCGGTGCGTGCCTCGCCAAGCAGGTGCAGCGCCTCGGTGATGTTGCCTTCGGATTCCAAGATCCCCGCCATCCTGTAGTTCAGGGCCGGCCACGGAAGGAACTCCGGCGGTATCAGGCTGAACAGGTCTTCAGGGTGCGAACACTCCTCGTACAGCCTCTCAATTATCTCAACATACTTTTCCTCGTCCTTCTCTACGAAATATCCGAAGCGGTACATGTCCGCTATCTTGTATTCGCAGCCGATCCTTAAGTGATCGTCGCAGGACTCAGCACCTAGGCTGAAGTAATGGAAGGCCTTCCCGTAATCGACCGTTCCGGTCTGGCCGTAGTACCAGAGATACCCCAGGCTCTCATAGGAAGGACGGTAGCCGTATTCCGCAGCCATCTCCAGATACTTCTGGTAAAGCCTGAAATCCTTCTCCTCGGCGTAGAACCACGCCAGGTTATGCATGTCGTTCGGATTGTGGTACTCGTCGATCAGGAACCTGAGCGCCTCAACGAACATGAACTTGTCGTCTTCAGTGTGGCTCTCGGAAAGGTAGTAATCCGTGATCAAACCTCTTGCTTCAGTCTCGGTCATGGTGATCACTCATCATCCTTTTTAGGTTCTCCCCAGATCGGGCAGTCAAAACCCGAACCCCAGTATCTGTCCGGATAGACGCCTCCGTTGTATTCCATGAATCTCATGACAACGTCGACCATCTCCTGCGGCATGTAGTGATAAGCGTCTATATCTATCCCGCGCGGGATTCCCCATTTTGCCTCGGCTATAGCACCGGCAATTGCGCACAAAGTATCTGTGTCGCCGCCGATGTACATGACATTCCTTAAAGTGCTCTCATAGCTGTCAGCCTCAAGGAAGCACTCGAATGCCTCAGGCATCGTGTGCATGCAGTCTTCGACATGCTGGTAGTTGGGACGGATATCGTCCAATGTCCTGGACAGGTCGTAACCGAATTCCTTAACGATATAGTCGCGGATCTCATCTAAAGATGCACCTTTTCTTGCCATGAAGATGGCGGATGCCGTGGACTCTGCGCCCTTTACTCCTTCAGGGTGATTGTGCGTTACCTCGGCCGTCCATCTCGCGACTTCTCTGGTGCGCTCTATGGTGTCGTACAGCCAGCCTGCTGCGGACACTCTCATGCCCGAACCGTTGCCAAGGCTTCCGTACGGTTCCGGGTCGTCTGAAAGCACCCAGTAGATGAAGTTCGCGCCGTATCCGGCATGGGGGTACTTCTGGCCCCACTTCTTCATGGAACGGATAATGTGCTCTTTGACGGTCTTCTCGTCAGCGTCCATTCCTGCGTCCATAAGCGCCTCGGCAACCGCGACTGTCATTACAGAATCGTCCGTAAAGTCGCTCTCGGAAGTGAACAGCTTAAAATCCCTGCTCTTGTTTCCTCTGTCAAACTCAAATCTGCTTCCAACTATATCTCCTATGATTGCTCCTAACATTGCCGTTACCTCCTTATGCTGCGTGATCTGTTTCGTGACTGCCGGCTGTTTCCTGCGCACCGCTGCCGGCAGACTTCCTTTTCTGATACTTCTGCGTTATGGAACCCATGACGCCGTTCCTGCCCTGCGGAATGGAAGCCTTGAACTTAAGAAGCTTCTCAATGTCCGACTCGTGCCAGCATCTTGTTCTGTGCGCGCCCTTCCTGAAAAAGTCGGGAAGAAGCTTTGCCAGCTCATGCTCCGGGTTCTCTTTCTTGAAGCGGTACCAGGAAGATATCGTTGGTTCGCTCGAACCGATCCTTACGGCAACCTCTGCGACCGTCAGTATCTTTTCCGGCGCGGGCTCTGTTCCGGACTCGCTGCCGGCCTCACCGTTGGCCTCCTCCGCGGAAGCCCCGTCCGCCTTCTCAGCCGCCCTGCGCGCCATATCCTCGCGGATAAGCTTCTTAATGTAGGTGGCCTTGCCGGTGTCCTCCATCTCCTCGAAGAACCCGATAATGTCGGCGTCGTATTTCTTGCTAAGGCGTACGTTCACCTGTGTCGTGTTTGCCTTCTGGTACCTTGTAATGTACTTTACGTCTCCTGCCATGTTATATGACCTCCTTTAAATTATTGATCTCGTCTTTTTGCTTAAACGACGGGACCTTGTAAGAGGTGTATTCTTATATCCCATCGTTCAAGCATTAGCACCTTACTTTTGCAGGTTGCTGTACGGTCACCGGGCTTGTCCCTCGCGTACTCTTAATGGTTGTTTCTTGTTATGGCTTCAGTATACCGACTGCGTCATTCCTGTTGGTCGCATGCCGGGCGACATTTTCAGCTTGCTCCCAAGTATGTCTTTCTTATGTAGTCCTTGAATTCCTCAATGTCCGTGAAGCAGGTGAATCCGAACTCTTCCGCTTTCTTAATGCTCTCTTCATCCGGGTTCCAGGCCAGGATGCACAAAGGTTTTGTGAATCCTTTCTGAAGCCCGAAAACTCCGAACGGCCAGGCGATGTCCAAAGAACAGACGTAACGTCCGTTATTGTCTTCAACGCAGTAGTGACGACGCCCTTCTTCCATGCCGTTATGCCTCATCCAGTCCTTCAGCCCGTCCATGGCATCCTCGAAAGCTTCGCTTCTTTTAAACTCTTCGCTGTCCTCGTCGAACCATTCATCGGGAAGGTCAAGATCATCTTCTGTCGTTTCTGCGAAACCGCCGTCTTCGTCAGCGCTATCTTCATCGTTGTCTCCTTCAGTCAATTCCGGTAGGAGCTCGAAAGAATAGCCTGATCTGATCTCCAGCGGGTAGTCGATAAGGATCTTCTGATTGTCGTTATCTTCCTCGCCCCAGTCGAAAAACTTCATAAGGTCTGATAAGGCGGTATCCTCGTTCATGTACTGGAATATGCTGGTATCATATGAAGCCTTGATCCTGTTGTACTGCTTCTTATCAAGCCTGGCGCTCATAACGCCCAGGTTATGTGTGGTGTTTTCTCCTGTGAATCTGATATTGATCGCTGCTGCTACGCTTACTGTGCTCTTTCCCATTTTTGTTACCTCCGTATTCAATACTTGATCCCGTCTGCTTGAACGACGGGATCAGTACACACACAAAAGGAGGTAGGAAAAACCAATGGTCCCATCATTCAAGCTTTAGCACCTTACTCCAGGCAGGTTGCTGTACGGTCACCGGGCTTGTCCCTCGCGCACTCTTTATGGTGCTTTAAGTATAGCACGCCTATGGCGGATTTCAAGGAAAAACAGTCCTATTAAAAGGACATACAAGGGTTGAAAAACGACTGTTGAGGTGCTAATAAAATAATATAATTGATGGTGGTTCTAAGGTGTTGATTATGGTTGTTTTTTCTGACAATTTACTCGTTTTGAAGATAAACATCGGCGAGTCTTTTTATAACTTCTTCAGTAGTTACTCCAAAATTCTTCAAAGAATTATTGTCAAAAGGATCATCCTTTAGTGAAGAAATGAAAGTAGTTATGTCTTGCAATACGGTTGCCGGTAGTTCTTCTGCTTGTTCCACCGGCATTTCCACAATTATACGAAGAATGTCTTTTTTGTGTTTCTTGAATTCTGAAGAATGAATTGGCTTGCCCTCATCTCGTTTGGCTTTAAGATCTATGTATGCTTTAGCCTTGAAAAGAATGAGGTATTCCGGTTTCAACACTGATATTCCGTCAACTATTGTTCTTCCTTTGAGCAAAATATTGTAATAATCTTCGTTCAAAAGTATCCCTGACAAACTTGATATGTTTTCATCAATATGAATAGGAGTAAGCACATTTGGTTCACGAAGCACAAATTCCGTTCTTGCAAATAGTTCTATCATTTTTGGAAATGAAGTGTTTACAGGATCAGTAAATCTGAAGAATTGCGGTTTACCGGAAGCTGTTGCCTGGTGTTTATATCCGCCGTCGCTGATAAAATCCCAAAATCTATTGCCAAAATCCGGAGTGATTGCTTCAACGATAAGTACCACATCCAGATCCTTTGTTGCTCTAAAGGAAATGTCGTTATTAGAAAAAATCGTATCACATGCAGCTCCGCCGATCAGAACATACTTATCGGTATCTTCTGAAAAATATTTTTTAAAGATATTCAAACCGATTACCATACGAAATCCTTTAGCATTTTCTCTATGGACTGCTCGACCCTCTCATCATCTGATTCGTCTTCAATGGATAATAGCACGCTTAATGGATCTTGAATATTCTTCTTGACACAATCTATGAAATATCCGACTTCTAGAACTCTGCAACCTATTTCTTCAGTTCTTAAGGCCTGTTTCCGTATGCCAATGCCCTTTTCTTTCAGTTCGTTTTTTTCTACTGCGTATGTAGGGAAATTATTATCCGCGAGCATTGAATACTCTGAAAGAGCAGATATTCCAGCTTTTCTTTCCAAACGCATGTCGTCTCTCAGATTGATGACCTTTATTACAGGATTTCTTAAATACGGTCTGATTCTCTCCCAAGCATTTTGCTTATCTTGGTTCATTGTAATGTAGCGACGTTTCTTATCATGAATAAGAACGTCCAATCCCAGGTAATCTATCTCATCAAAACACTTGCTGACTGCCATCTTTGAGACATTCAGGTGTTCGGAAATGAAGGTTACGGTAGCCATATTATAGCTTTCGTATAGTCCTGATAAGAGAATCCGCTGTGTAAGAAAAGAAATCTGATGAACAGGCTTAAGTTCACGTTGTTTCTTTCCTAATAAGATACCGAGAAACGGCAGGTAAACAGAGTCATCAGAAACGACGAAAGGAATTCCGTCCTCGATCATCTTGTCTTTGGAATATAACGATGTGCTTCTTAGGAATAGAGCAACATTCATCTTTTTTGTTTTTTCAAGATAATTACGGTTTTGGCGAAGCTGATTAAGACGGATATCTGATCTGGGCTGCATAGCAAGCCATAGTACTCCATCTGAATCAACAGTATATATGGTGTATGAACCCCTGTATAAGAGAGGCAGCTCTTTATATAGTGAACTTGCCTCTTTTACCTTTATATTTGTATGAAGTATTCTTTCAAGAAATTCTTTCATATACACACCTTTTAATTTGTAAACTATTTTAGTTTACAACTTAAATATAGCACGACTACCCCGAATCTTCAACAAGTTACTGAGTTTACTTCCCAACAACCAATGCGGCTGCGAAAGGTCACTCCAGGATTTCGCTCCGGATCGGGATCGTTTGCTTGGCAATCATAAATTAGGTCGTAAAAAAATACGATTGAATTTACGGCCGAATGCAATCGAATAATCAATCAAAACCATGAATTTTCCAGATTAGCTAATGCTATTACAAAACAAAAGATGCGACAATTTTCGTCCATCTGACTTTTTATCATATAGGCATATACAAATGATAAGGAGGAGATCCGTCATGAAGAAGAATACCAATACCGTAAGAAACGCAGCAGGCAGGCCAGTCATGAACGCATCTCAGAGAAGAGGCTATGCTGACGCCGAGTACTTTGCAAAGAAGTATGCAAAGGCAATGAAGGTGCTGGGCAGGCAACTGGACTACTAACGAAAACAAGAAATGTTTTAAGGCGATTTCTAACGAAAATCGAAAATGTTTCACTAAACATTCCCCAAAAACGGAGTTGTGACGGATGTGTCCGTTTGGCAGGCATTTCTGAACAGTTATCTCAGAATAAATGCTCCCGAGATATATGAAGTGTTGAAAGTTGTTCCGGCTTCCGAGTGTTCTGAAATGTATTGCGCTTACATAGAAGGTGTCAGTGAAGAAACAAAAGCATTGGCGGAGAAACTGGGTCGGATTCTTGATGATCTCGTCAATGATGAAGAAAAGGCAATTACATTCCTGGAGCAGAATGCCGATGATATCGACTGGGACCGGTGTGCCACTGTAAGATATGCAAAGTTAGAGGCGGTTGCTCCATACAGTATCTGTGACTATGTCTTGTATGGCCTTTACCTTGGAGATCCCAAGAAGTTTGGCATCCGTATGAGCGGAGATTTTCCTACGGGGCCGAGAAGAACCGGTGATAATTCCGGGTATTCCATCGAATTGAATTATAACTGTCAGGGTGTTGAGCATCCTCTTATGTTTACGATTACTTCGACCGGTCCTGCAACTGTTTATGTACAGGGAGGCATACCGGGAAAGAAATATATTGAATCGGATATGGATGCCGACAGTGCGATTAAATTACTGCTGTCAATCTGACCCATAAACTGCCCGAACCATTCAGCCGGTACCCCCCTTCATGTTATCAAGTCTGAGGAGGACTGGTGAGCAGCATCACCCCATGATTTCCCGGGATGTTTATGCTTAACTTGTTGTTTCTTGACGTTTAGAGGTTCTTATTGAAATTACAAGTTAGAGAAAAATACACAATTATTTCGAGATAATTCTCTAAAGTATGGCTAAAAACCATAAAGTTAGAGAGTTATGAGGGAAAGTCCCCACACCATAATCGGAAGAATTGCGGAAAAAGATATGCTTAACCAATGTGTTAAATCCGTATGTAACACCATATTCATTCGAAAGAAAAAGTCTTATAGCATCTGCAGCCCCACCGTAAAAGGACAGCAAGCCTGGCCTGGTGGCCACGTAGATCGCAAGGGCCTGTGCAGGTGCTATTGGGTCTGCAAGAGACGGTTTCCGTCTCCAGTTCAGCCTGTAAACTCCTTCATGTCATCCAGTCTGAGCAGGACCGGTTGTCTGCCGAATCCCGCACCCACGTCGATGTCGATCCAGGTTTCGGTCTTTATTATCCTGCCGTCATATTCATCACCGTAAGTTATCGTAGGTGTGTGACCTAATATGGTCATGACGTCTTTATAGTAAACAGTCGTAAGGTCTGGCCTTGTCCACACCAGTTCGTCACAGGTATATTCGCTGAACTTCTTGTCGGGCGCGAAATTCCCGAGCCCCGAATGCACGAGCAAGAAATCACGTCCGCCAGCACTTACAGTCTCATATAACGGACAGTCGCGGAGATAGTCCAGTATATCCTGCTGTGTATCCTTATCAAGCTTCTTCATGGCCTTAAGAGTTACGTCGCCGCCGTCGAGTTGGTAGCGCGTGAGTATATCGATCTTCTCGTCTGTCCAGGTGTTTATGCTGCTCTCGGTTATCTCGTCGAAAGCGAAAGAACATGCGAGCAGCATCGCTTCGTGATTGCCCAGGATGAGCTGGACATTGAGCCGGTACATAAGCCATTCCAGGATCCCGACTCCGCCGTCGCCGTTGCGGTCGACGACATCGCCAAGTATATAGAGGAAGTCTTTGTTACCGAAACCCGCCTTGTCCAGCAGATCAAGGAGCTTGTCGAGCGGATATCCGTGAAGGTCAGAGATTACATAGATCATCGTTTTCTTCTTTAAACTGAGGGTTTTCTTAAGGATATATTAGCACAGGTATTTCACAGCTTATACGGTTCATGGCGATCCGGTTCCTCCCCTGATTGTTAATACAAAATTTGCTTTATCATAGTGAAATCTCATTTTTCTTTTACTAAAATTTTATTATCTGTATATATGGAGGAAAGAAAATGGGATTTAAGAAGATCATGGCTGCCGCGCTGACAGCGGGAATGATGCTGTCATTTGTGCCGGCGGTTTCCATGGCGGATACGACGGGATGGAAAAAAGAAGGCAATTGCTGGAAATACTATACATACGAAGACGGTTATGTATCCAATGCGTGGAAGAAGATCGACGGCACATGGTATTACTTCGGACGTTATGGAATCATGGTCGCGGGAGTAAAGAACTATCAGATCGATAACAAGTACTACGATTTCAAGTCCAACGGCGAATGCCTGACTCTTTATGGAAAGAGCAGGCTCGAGCCGGGCTGGAACAAAGTAATAACCTCAGGTGTCGGATACAATTCAAAGACTCAGGAGGCGGCCTATTCATACAGCTGGGTCTATGCCGAAGAGAACGGTGACCTGTGCAGGGGCTGGCGTACCATCGGAGGCAGCAAGTATTACTTCGATAATTACAATGGCGTTATGTATTCCTGTGACACCGGCGGAAGATGGATAGACGGCCATACTTACTGGTTCAAGGAAAGCGGCGAGATGGTTACCGGATGGTACTATGGCGGCGGATATTGGCGCTATGCCGGATCTGACGGGGTAATGTACGAGTATAAGTGGCTGAATGAAGGCGGCAAATCCTATTACTTCGACTGGGCCGGCAGGATGCTCTGCAATGTCTCCAATTACTGCATCAATGAGAAATACTATTCATTCGATTCCAGCGGCAACTGCATTAATCCTGAAGGTTCCGAAAAACCGTTCACCAAAGGCTGGGTTAAGGAGAACTCTGATGCCGATCAATATTCATGGTATTACATCGGTGATGACGGTTTGCCCTGCAAAGGCTGGCAGAAGATCGACGGGAAATGGTATTACTTCTCGGCCCATGGGAATATGTATACGGGTAAAAAGGAGATCAACGGTGACTGGTATTGCTTCAAGGAAACAGGTGAGATGGTTACCGGATGGTATAGGTATCAGAAAGGCAATTATGAATACTGGGTCTATGCCGGATCGAACGGGAAGCTGTATTGCAGCAAGTGGCTCAACAGCGGCGGAAAATGGTATTACTTTGATGTGCAGGGGATAATGCTCGAAGATGCAAAGAATTTCAAGATAAACGGCATCTATTACGACTTCGATGCGAGCGGAGCCTGCAAGAATCCTGACGCGAAGGCAAAGAAGATCACCGGCTGGTTTGAAACAGACGTGGAATTCGGAGACCCGGCCGGATATTACGGAAAAGCCGAGTGGTACGGTTTCTGGTATTACTACGACCAGGACGGAAACATGTATACCGACAGGTGGCTCAACAGCGGCGGCAAATGGTATTACTTCAAATCTGACGGCCGCATGGTCAATTACGACGATTACTATATCAAGTCCGAAGGCAAGGTATATGACTTCGCTTCCAACGGCGTCTGCCGGAATCCGTATAACGGAAGGCCGTTGGCAAAGGGCTGAACATAAAAAGAGACAAATATTTATTTGGGAGGAAATATTTATGGGCATCAAGAAGATCCTGGCAGCAGCCGTTACCGCAGGAATGCTGTTGTCATTTACTCCTGCCGTCTCAATGGCGGATTCGACGGGCTGGATAAAGGACGGTGAATTCTGGAGGTACTACACCTACGAAGACGGATATGTGACCTACGACTGGAAGAAGATCGACGGCAAGTGGTATTTCTTCACATACGAGGGATACATGGTATCCGGAGCAGATAACGTTAAGATCGAGGACAAGTTCTACGACTTCAAATCCAACGGTGAATGCACAAATCCCGAAGGAAAGAGCAAACTGCCTCAGGGCTGGAACAGGATAGTTTACAGTTTTGGATACAGTGCGATAACCCGGAAGTATGAGAAGAACTCAGGCTGGGTCTATGCCGACAAAAACGGGGACTTATACAAGGGCTGGCATTTTATCGGAGGCAGCTGGTATTACTTCGATGAATACAGTGGCATCATGTACTCCTGTTCAGGCCGGTATGCCGGTCCCAAATGGATCGACGGATGCAACTATTGGTTCAAGGAGAGCGGAGAGATGGTTACCGGATGGTACTATGGCGGCGGATACTGGCGCTATGCAGCATCTGACGGAGTATTGTTCGAATCCAGGTGGCTCAAGGATGACGGAAAATCTTATTACTTTGACTGGGACGGCAGGATGTTGTGCAATGCCGCCAATTACAAGATAAACGGCAAATACTATTCATTTGATTCCAGCGGAGCCTGCATCAATCCTGAAGGTTCAGATGAGATTATCGCCCAGGGCTGGTATAAGAAGGCTTTCGGTCCTAACAGTTATTCATGGTATTACATGGGCGAAGACGGAAAGCACTGTACAGGCTGGCAGAAGATAGACGGCAAGTGGTATTTTTTCCGCGGTGACGGAAGTATGACTACCGGAATTCTGCAGACCGAAAACGGTGATTACTGTTTCAAGGATAATGGCGAGATGGTTACCGGTTGGTATAAGTACCAAAGCTTTGACAGTAAATATTGGATCTATGCCGGATCGAACGGCAAGGTGTATAAAGACAGATGGCTCAACAGCGGCGGTAAGTGGTATTACTTCACCAGCTGGTGGATGATGGTCTCAGATGTCAAGAATTATACGATAGACGGCATTGATTACAACTTTGACTCCAGCGGTGTATGCACGAACCCGAACGCCAAGGCAAAGAAGATCACAGGCTGGTGCGAAAAACCCACCCGATACGGATATGTGACAGGTTCCAATGAACCAAGATGGATTTATTACTGGTATTACTACGACAAAGACGGAAACATGTATACCGACAAGTGGCTCAACAGCGGCGGCAAGTGGTATTATTTTGATGTTGAAGGCTGTATGGCATCCGGCGGCAGTTTCTATATCGAATCCGACAACAAGGTCTATGACTTTGATTCGAACGGCGTCTGCCTGAATCCGTATAACGGAAGAGAACCGAATCTAAGCTAGATCTTTTACATTCTTTTTCAGGGGGGCTGTCTCAGAATTAAAGGGCCTTGAGGCAGCCCCTCTCAGTTTTTAATCGGAGGTCACACTTATGGGTATCAGGAAGATCCTGGCAGCAGCCGTTACCGCGGGAATGCTGTTGTCATTTACTCCCGCCGTCTCGATGGCTGATTCGACAGGCTGGATAAAGGACGGCGATTACTGGAGATACTACACCTACGAAGACGGATATGTGACCAACGACTGGAAGCAGATCGGCGGCAAGTGGTATTACTTCGGACGTCAGAGCGTAATGGTATCCGGAGTTGAGAATTACCGTATTGACGATAAGTTCTATGACTTCGCATCCGGCGGTGAATGCCTGAATCCTGAAGGAAAGACTTCTCTGAAACAGGGATGGAACAAAGTATGTTACCTGGGCTACGGTAATGAAGAAAACGAATGGGCACCGACATATTATTACTCCTGGCTCTACTTTGGTACGGACGGCAAGTACTATACGGGCTGGCACAAGATCGGAGGCAGCTGGTACTATTTTTATGAACCCAACGGCACGATGATGACCTGCAAAAAAGGCGAATATCCCATAACTGTTGATAAGACTAAGTATTGGCTTAAGGAAAGCGGTGAGATGGTTACCGGCTGGTACTACGACGGGCAATACTGGCTCTATGCCAGATCGAATGGCGCCCTGTATATCAGCGAATGGTATACCGGCGGCGGAAAGACTTATTACTTTGACTATTACGGCAGGATGGTCTGCAATGCTGTCAATTACAAGATTGGCAAAAAATACTATTCCTTCGATCCAAGCGGCGCATGCATAGATCCTGAAGGCTCATCTGAGATAATCGTTCCCGGATGGTTTAAGGAGACTTTCAGCAGCAAAAGCTACGTATGGTACTACTGCGGAGAAGACGGAAAGCTTTACACCGGCTGGCATAAGATAGGCGGCAAGTGGTATCACTTCGGTGATAATGGAAGAATGGATGTCGGACTGACGAATATCGACGGTGATCTTTACTGTTTCAAAAACAGCGGTGAGATGGTCACTGGATGGTACTGTTTTCAGTATGGCGGACCGGAAGAATGGATCTGGATCTATGCCGGATCGAACGGCAAGGTGTATACAGACAGATGGCTTAACAGCAACGGCAAGTGGTATTACTTCGACAATTATGGAAAGATGATGAAGAACATCGAAAACGTAACGATCGGCGGAATAGATTACAGCTTCGACTCCAACGGTGTATGCAAAAATCCTGATGCCAAAGCGGGGAAGATCACAGGCTGGCATAAGAGGGCAGATGATTACGCGGTGCGCTCTGACGGAACCTTGCTCTGGTACTATCATTGGTATTACTACGATAAGAACGGAAACATGTATGCCGGCAAGTGGCTAAGCAGCGGCGGCAAATGGTATTACTTCGATAATGACGGCCATATGGTTGACTACACCGATTACTATGTCGAATCCGAAGGCAAGGTCTATGACTTCGATTCTGACGGTGTCTGCCGGAATCCGTATAACGGAAGAAAACAGAATTAATGCTGGTTTCAGCAGTGTTTTTATGGCGATAACGGAAGCCATAGTGTAAAGAAAGTGTGATGAGGTCCGAATATGTACGAAATACCATATTATGACAACTGGAGACCCTCTGAAGAGTTAACTATCAGAAAACTTCAGGAGTATATAGAACGCGGTTACAGGATTGAGTTTACGCCCGGAGAAAAAGAAGAGGTGCAAAGGCTCGTTGATGAGAGAAGGCATGAGCTTTTGGTGGAATTGCTCAGACCTTTTCCTGCAGGACTGGAGATTCACGATGACTTCCGCATATATGGCAACATCTGCGATTATCAGGAACTGGAAAATGGCTATATAAGGATCATATTCAAGGCTTCGACTCCGGAAATGTACAGATTCATGCGCCGTGCCATAAACAACAATCTTGAGTTGAGGACCTCTGAGGATAATCCGAATGTGCAGTATTATTATCCAAGGCAGGAAAAGTTAGATAATCCAGTAATCAACATAGTGTTCTATCCTTATGAGTACTATTTTGAGATAGATGTTGACTGTGGGACAGCGGCAAGAAACAACTGGCTGATCTCAAAAGACAAGTTGAAGTATGTTGAGGATAAGGACGCCGGAACTGTTATCTTTACTGATGATCCTGAAGTAAGGCAGCGCCTTGAGACTGAAAAGACTGATTATCAGATAAGGTCCGGAAAAGAGATTGAGTTATATAGGAATTCCAAGGACAAAGTCTACGAGGAATACTTTGTATCGGGACACAGATTCAAGCTCGAACTGAGAGATCACGGGAAAGAAGCCGAGTATAATCCAAAAGCAATTAATCCCATGGGAAGACTGTGCTTTGTTGACGATGAAGATGTTCATTCAGCAACAGTGTCGGGCTCTATGGTAGATAATCCAACTAATAGCAATTCCAGTCAATGCAGGACGGAGAACAATACTCCCAACACCAGGGATCTGTGGAATGATTTGTTCAAGGACTATTGGCGTTCTGAAATATATCTGTACAACTCGGGATTTGGTCAGTGCATAGGAATTGAGATTGAGTATCTTTCTAATTCCGGTAAACATAAGAACTTGTTGATCGTTGATAACGGTACATCCACCAGAGCAGGGCATCGTTCAAATTATGCGACTAAAACTGCGGTTGAGGATGAACTGGTCAAGCGGTGTGAAGATATGTGGAATTCCGACGGTAAGGTGTACTTTATTGTTACCCACTATCATGGAGATCACCATAACAATTTTCCTCATTTGTTTTATAAACTTCAGCGTGCACACCATTCGCGTGAACTAAAAGACTCGGTATTCATATTCCCGCACAACACTTTTGATAGCAGCCGTTTTTATCTTTATGCTTTGAGCTACATCACGCCTTACATTATTGATGAGGAGGTGGGAACGGTTATAAGCGTTGGTGATATAAAGATTTGTCAGGGCAGAACCAGAACTGGACGCAGTTATGCAGATGAGTATTGGAAAAACGTCACATCGATTATGCTTCAGTTAAAGAGAATAATAATGCCTGCAGATTGTTTCTATAGATGTTGGCCAGATGAATTTGGCCAAGATAGTAATAACCAGAATAAGATTTTTGATAATCTTATTCTTCCTCATCATGGCTATCTGTTTTCATGTGATGCTGACAGCAGAAGAAGTGAGAACAAGGTTGTCGTTGACAGGGTGTGTGATGGGAATACACAACTTTTTGTATCCCGTGATGATCCGGGAGATGTGGATGCGGTTCGTAATAAGCTTGGCATAGACCAAAACCCGCTGACAAAAACCTATGCTCTGAGTAACGGGAGTATATATGTAAACATACAGGATAGTTGAGATGACCTGAATTCCATGGCGAAAATCAGGAATTGCCTGTCTTTTCCACTCTCGTTATAAAATCCAGATTTTCCAGCTTCTTCGTTGCAACGAGGTAATTGATGCTGTTGTCTGACTCTGACATTTCTTCCGCGTTTTTTGACGCGACGGAACGCTTTATGATCAGACATTGTCTGATGCCGTCAATATCCACCTTTATTGAGTTCTTTTCTTCCAGATACTTTATTATGGCAAGCAGGGCATAGTGGTCTGTTTCAGCTTCGGTAACGGGTTCGGGTTTGCCGTAGTTGTCATTGGCAGCCTGCTTTAAAGCATCGTCCATTGCCGATTGCTGATAGTCGTAGAGCCTGTGGGGTGAATCCGGCCATTCCTCATATGTGGGAGCCGAAACGTTCGGGACGTATTTGATCAGGTAATAACAGAAGTCATCATAAGCCCTGCGTTTATCTTCTTCGGATGCGTTTGCATCGTAGAAGTCCTTATGTAATATGCTCAGATACTCCTGCTGCCCGCTGATGTATTTTCTTTCCTCATAATGATGTTCCTTTGATTCCTCAGCGATGTCGGTCTCTGTTTTCTTTTTCCTGCTTTCTTCGGTCCTGTCCATGAAATACTTGCGGACAACTTCGAACTTGAACTTATACCTGTCGAGTTCGGACAGCTTATACCAGTTTTTTACGTCTGACCAGTTGTATTTGGGAAAACACTCACGCAAATGCGTCCTTATGTATTTGCGTGCGGCGGTCTTTTTCTTCTCTGTCTCGTAATGAAAGTTGTAGAGATCAAAGATCTCGATATAGACGGATTTTATATTTCTCATAGCGACTCCAAAAGTAACCTAAAAGTAACTATAAGGTAGCATAAAATCAAGAAATATCAACTATTCAGGTAACTAAAACCCATGGTTTAATGAAGCCATCTTCGAAGAACGCAAAAAACGAATAAGGAGAATCAGAAAAATGTATAAATTTGAAGACTTTATCTACATAAGAAGGAATTACTTCTTAACCAATCTGTTATTAAAAAACAAGGACGAAGAGTCCTTTGAGGAAAGGCTCGGCAAGTGTTACCAGCTTCAGAGAGTTTTCAGAAGAGGCCTTGAGCTGCTGCCCGAGCACGACAGGAAACTGTTCCTGGAATACATCAACCATCCCAATGTCGGCAGTCCGTTCTTTATCCCGATGTTTGAAGGTGAGAAGTGCCAGAACCATGCCCGCATGATCGTCAACAGAGCAATTTACATAATGGATGACTTCTTAAAGAAAAACGGCTTTGAGATACACATCCCATGGATCCATCTGACGCATGTGGTGTATGGAGTTCCGACAGATGAGGATGAAGAAGACAGCAACATAGCTGATGACGTAATAATCCTCGACAGTCCGGAAGAGTCACAAAAAGAGAAGACGGCTTCCACGGGCAGTTCAGCAATAAAAGCACGTGATATCAATAAGCTTAAGATGACTAAACCTCTGGTTTCAGAACTGTCAGAGAAGGATCTCTGTCAGAGAGTAAGGCAGCTCTGTGCCGAGAACGATCTGCCGAGGGAACTGGAATTCTATATCCTGTCGGCAGTAGTCGAATACATAAACGAAGGCACCATAATGCCCATACTCCTTGAAGGTGATCCGGGCATAGGAAAGACATTCTTCGGCAAAGTTTTTGCTGACATTCTGGGTTTGGAATACTACAAGATATCTGCTCCCGGTGCTGCAACAGGAAGAGGGCTTATAGGCGATTCACCCTCATACAAGGAGTCGAGATATGGTGAGATCGTCAATGCAATGCTTACGGCAAATGCAACCAATCCCGTAATCCTGATCGATGAGATAGACAAGTGTGTGCCGGGATCCAATCATTCGATAAGTGATGAACTCTTAAGCTGCCTCGACAGAACAAGAGTCATAAGAGACCAGAACCTTGAGATAGAGATCAGTACTGCCAATATCCCATTTATTCTGACGGCTAACGAACTCAAGAATGTACCGCTCTGGCTTAAGGACCGCTGTATGATAGTTGAGTTCCCCAAGCCTGATATTGAGAGGATCTTATCCATCATCACCAAGCAATTCGATACGCTCAGACAGAACAGTCTGTATCGTGGCAGAATCACAATAGACCGGAAAGACCTCAAGAAGATCGTATCTTCGATGCGTTCCAAAGGAACGGTATCACTCCGTCAGTATGTTAGTCTCATAGAGAATGCCGCCAAGGCTGCATACTTTGAGATGCTTGAAGGTGATGCGGATACGGCAGTGATTGATGAACGTATTCTGACTGAGGCTCTGGCCCGTTCTGGAGGATCCACAAGGGAACATAGAATAGGGTTTGTTTGATAATCAGCAACTTGTCTGCTTTACGCAATTTTTCTCCTTTTCTATGAGCAGCCCGGCTGGGAAGCCGGACTGCTTTGCATAGATGTATATTATTGATGTGTTCTAACTGAAGCATCTAGATAATTAGTCGTTTGATATAATACTAGTGACTTGTAGATATTTGATTTATTAATTAAATAGATTTCAGGAGTTGCTTATGTATTGCATGAATTGCGGACAGTCATTACCAGATACAGCAAAGTTCTGTATGAAATGTGGAACGCCTCAGAATTCCGCATCGTCAATGGAAAGCAGTAATTCTGTGACTGTTAATACTGATGCTTTGAAGTCTTTTGTTCCAGCGATGTGTCCCAATTGCAATGCTCATATGAAAGTCGATGTTTCATCAAAAATTTCACGTTGTGAGGCTTGTGGCACAGAGTGTTTAGTCCAGGATGCGATAAAGACACTCAATGTTCGAGGAAATGTTCAAGTGGGAAATGCCACAATAAATGTTTATGGTACGAACATTGACAATCTTTTACAAAGAGTTGAATTAATGCTTGCGGATGGGGATTATAGAGGTGCAGTATCCAGATGTGAAACTATATTGGATTCTGATCCGTCAAATGGAAACGCATATCTATATTTGCTTATGGCTAATTTGGAATGCAGAAGACGCAGTGAGCTTGCTTCTCAACGTCTATTTGATCAGAATAAATATTTTGTTAAAGCTATTCAATTCGGAGATGAGAACCTGAAAACGGAACTGCAGGGATATATAAAAGCTATTCATTCAAGATGTAGAAATCCGCATAAGGGAGATGAGATTTATTTCGGCTCTATCAATGGTCAGCGCATCTGGTGGAAAGTTCTTGATGTAAGAGACAATATGGCATGTCTCCTTTGCAGTTCAAGCGTTGCTTGCATGCCTTATCATGCGCGTGGAGGTTCTATTTCTTGGAGTAAATGTTCCTTGAGGACATGGCTAAACAATGATTTTATTAACCAGTATTTTACACCAGAGGAAAGAGAAAAAATTCTTATGTGCAATAATGTCACCGATCGTAGAAATCAGGTTGGTGATTCGACTTCTGATAAAGTTTTTCTTTTGAGTATAGATGAAGCCGGTTATTTGTTCGATTCAACACGAGCGATATGTTCTGCTTGGTGGCTTAGATCTCCTGGCATTACTGTCAGAAATGGTGGGATAAATACTTACAGAGCTTCTTTTGTGGATTTTCAAGGAAGAATAGACTCTATGGGTAGTTTTATATATGATGATCGCATTGGGGTGCGCCCCGTTATGTGGGTGAGAATAGTTCCCACATAATAATAATTTAACAAAAACCAGCTAGAAACTGATCGGATTGTATAGTTATGTCCAGTTTAAAACACAAACCCAGAAAAACAGACCCTAAGCTCTTAAAAACCTTCTCTGAATATAATACCTTCCAAGGGTATTATAAGATTGCTCCTGTCAATAACGAACAAAACCTTGATTGGGTGTTCAATAAATGTGTGTTATATGTAACCGGATGGCTGAAAGACCGTATTAGCCGTAATAATCAATATGATAGGTCAGAAACACAGTTTCTTAAGGATTATCCTGATTTGAAAGATATAAATGCAGACAAATTTGATGTCTTTGCCAAAGAAGATATGCATCTTAACCGGGCTAAGAAGCAATTCGATATCAGCATGCTTGCTATGAAAGAATTTGGTGAATGGACCATCAGGATAAGAGAACCAAATAATCAGATAGAAACAAAGCATCTGGACCGTTTGTTTACTACGGATGTAGCCTTGAAACTGACAGAAGATTATGTGTATATGGCCGTAAGGACAAAATGCAAGGAAAGCAATCACTACGGTAAGAAGGCAGCTCCTTTCAGGCCGGCATTCCTACCGATGATATTTAAAGATAACAGATTCATAGTATCCGAAGGCAATATCGCTTCTCATGACTATCCCATCAATATGAAAAAGATGAGCATAAACAGAAGCGGCAACAGAAGAAAAGACGAATATGAATTCATAAAAATAATTAACGATCCTGAGAGACAGTTGCCTGTGATATTCTGTCCTGCTTATGTTGATGAGAGTGAAGAGAAGAACTCATTCAGAGTCAATAAACTTGCTCAACATATGGCAGGATTGGCTTATGTTGTTACAGACGAACCGAGAAACGGATACAAAGATCTGTTTGGGGAGAGAATGAGTGATCTTCTAAAGAAGGTCCTTATTACTCCAAAAGACGCTCTGGCTACAATAAAGACTAATTATCTGTGTATCAATCCTTTATCTGATACAGGCAAAGCATACGAATGGTTCAAGACTGATCCTGTGGTTGATACATCATCTTCCCGTGAGAAGGTGATCAGGAAAGAGATAGGACAGGTTGAGACATATGTTGAATCGCGTCTTCTTCAGATGAATGATAACGTTTCTAATCCTGATATCAATTATGGAGATGTATTGTTTTATTCCAATCTTTGGGATGCTTATATCAATAAGACTGACAGTAAACTTTTAGATAAATTGAACAGTCAGCTTGAAGATGCAAAAATCGAGATCAAAAGACTGAGGGAGAATAAAGAAGAAGACTTCGAACAAAGGCTCGATGAAATAATCGAAGAAGTACAGGCTAAAGCAAAGAGACAGTTTGAAAAAGAGAAGGAAGCCGATGCTGCACGCTTTAAGGACCAGATGAGGAAGAAGGATGCCGGTATTGCTGAGCAAAAAGAAAAGGCAGAACAGTTAGAGAAAGAAAAATCAAAGCTTGAGGAAAAACTCCGTAAGAGTTATGACTATCAACTTGATAATAAAGAACAACAGTATCTTCTCTCATTTCTATCCAAATCTTTCAAAGGCAGAGCTATTGATCAATGGGTTCAGGATAACATGAGTAAATACATAGTCATGCATAAGAAGGGAATAGATTCCTATAAGAATTTCCAATATCCCAAGGAGGAAGTTTTAAGAAATGCCTTTATTCTGCTCTATGCATACGAGATGAACTTCTGCGGAGAAATGAGCAATGAACTGTATTCAAAGATCAAGGCAGACAAACTGCTGTCAGCATTTGACATATCGAGCAGTGGGGAAGATGCCAAGAAACTTCCTGTAGACGGACATACTGCTGATTGGCATGTTGTATATTCAGAACACAGTTCTGATATGTTCAGGATATACTACTACCGTGATGAGGATACCGGGAAGGTTACGATAGTGTATATAGGGAAGCATATATAAATATAT
This sequence comes from uncultured Clostridia bacterium, assembly GCA_947167045.1. Lineage (GTDB taxonomy): Bacteria > Bacillota > Clostridia > Saccharofermentanales > Saccharofermentanaceae > Saccharofermentans. The sequence goes on along the minus strand of CAMVGO010000001.1, from coordinate 107,136 downwards.
CAATAAAAACAAGGAAGGATTATTATGAAGAACATTTTTGACTATGCAACAAAAGAATTATCTCAGGATGCATTTTTAATGTGGTTGTTTGAGAATTATGATTGTGAAAACAATAATGTCAGATTTTTTGCTTATAAGATTCTCAATGAATTTAACGGTCTGAATATGAATGTTGGTGATATAGATGAACTTAAAACCTTCAGACAATTTGCATGCAATGGGAATAATAAAGGGAAAATTGATGTGATAATACAGTTTAAATATTCTGGCGATATTTATTTAACTGTAATAGAAGACAAGACATATTCAAACACTCATGATAACCAGCTAATTAAGTATGATATTACGCTGAATAACCCCGAAACATTAGAATACTTTAATGTTGGCGTAGATAAAATCAGTAAAATATTCTATAAGACAGATATTATTGATCCGTTTGATGTAAAAGCCTGTTCAGAGGCCGATGGGTGGACAACGTATTTTCTTGATGATATTTCAAAAATGCTAGATATGATATTAGCAGAGATGGGCAAGTCTTCTACGGGTGATGAGATTTTGGATGATTATATAAATCACATTCACAATCTAGTTGAAAGAACAACTGAAATTTCGACTAAACCCATGTCTGAGTGGTCAAGACTAGATTTTAGAACGTTTTTCTATAAAAAGGTTTTGGAGAATAATCCAGATCCAAGAATATCCCAAGAAATTATTTATGATGTAAAATATCACGCATATTGTTCATTTATGATTTTTTACTATATTCCCGGAACACTGAATAAAATAACTGCAGAAGTAATATTCAGAGAGTACAGTACTGCTGCTCATATAATGTGTAGAGTAAGCTATTTCCCTTCGATAGATAATCCGTTTAACGATAAAGAAGAACACCATTCTGAACCTGAAATAGAACAACTGGTAAAAGATACATTTCTTAAAGATGCCAAGAGGTTTGAAGAAGGGCAGAAGAGATATGCCCGGAAATACAAGACCTTTGCAAACGAGAGCGAAGCCATGGCCAAACGAATTGAATACAATAATGGTCCGGATGAAGTTGCGTCTGCTATAAAAGAAATGTTAAGTGCATTTTTGGATCGGTGTGAGAAAATCAAAATATGAATAGCTGAGATCTTCAGTGTTTTAGAAGTCGAAATACTTTGATTTCGACTTATCTTTGATCCCGTTTTTATATTCGGTTTCGCTTACCCACTGGTGGGATTCCATTCGAATTGTATGTTTAATGTGAGTTCGTATATTCTTAACCAGTCTTAGATCTGCGCCGTTAGTAATATCTATATAAACAGTGGTTATTGTTCCGTATTTATCTGAATATTTAACAATCTCAGCAAGCACGTCTTTATTTGGAACTCCATGGATATTAATATCAGGAACTCTTACTTCGATTTTGAGTATTTTGCCGGTGATTTCTACTCGAGCCCCTTTATATACTTTTGAAATATAATCGAAAAGTTGATTGCTGCTCTTATATCCATAAAGCATATCAATGTAGTCACATGATATGTCATACCCTTTTTGGACAACAGCAGCATCATTACGCTCAATGGCTTTTTTTATATATTCTTTATAGTCATCTCTTAGATGATATAGCTTCTCGATTAAGGCTAGAAAGGAACGATTCGCCAATTCTGTTTCCTCGGAATCGTCAATTAATCTATTCTCAATAATGGAAGCAAAGCAATTAATAAGAACAGTCTCTTCCAGGTTAGGGAGGTTTTCTGTATCTTTAAGATTCTTTGATAACAAATGCTCATAGAATTCAATACGAGTATCGATAACATAATAAGCATCAAATATATCTTCAACAGGATCGTCATTGTTGTATTTTCTGAATATTTCAAATACAACTTCCATAATACCAACGTAGTGTTCGATGCTGATAATGTTTATGAAAGCGGGATTGAAGATTTCTGTAATTCTTCTTTTGACGAATCTCTCAAAACGTTTTTCAGCAGTTGTCGCTTTTCTTGGCTTCGCATTTTCTGATTCCGTGTATTTATCTGAATTCTTTTTGGTGGAATCCACTTTGATGCGTGGAGAAAAGAAGATCGAAGATTGTCCAAACAGGAAGCGTCTTAAGAATTGCCGTCTGAATCTGTCAATAGCGTCAAACCGTCTGTATTCAAATCTTGCCTCATCAGAAATGGTATCTTCAACGATAAATTCATCACCTTCTGTGGGTTCGACTACATCATCTCCCTCAATTTCTTGCTGAAGAAATTTGCGCATTGCGATCTTTTTGGAATTTTCCTCAAAATCAGCGGCGCATGAATTCATAGCTTCAATTAGTTTTGTGTAATCCTCTGCAAACTTGTCACCGCTGGAATCAATATCAACATCTTCAAGGTTATCAATAATAAGTGTTGAATATCGATTGTTGTCGAGTTCAGACGGAACATAAACCCAGCACTTGATTGTTTCGCTATTTTTGCCATATGTGAGAGTTACATCAAATATGGTTGTTAATAGTTGTGCAGTTTCAGTAGGAATGCTGACAATTAGTTCTGTATCAGTGTATTTTATCTCAAATTCGGTATTCAATACTTTGGCAGCAAGATCGCTTTGCTTCTTCTTGAAACCAAAATGGAGTTGCATTCCATTTTCAAATTTTCCGTATTTATATGAGAAACAACCACTTGGTTCAGATTCATATGTCAATGGTCTACTTGTATATTCATCATCATCACTAATATTGAGGTTATTTATAAAATAGTCGAATTCGCCCTTTGCTCCGCTTTCAAAGCAGTCGCATTCAACATTGCCGTTGTCGGATATAGATTTAATTAGAGCACTCTGTGTGCAATTAGCACTACCATACAAAATGTAATCAGTATTAGTGCATTTAAACAAGAAAACCTTTCCATGATAGAAGTTGCTTGAACTGTACGACGTATTGCTATGAAAGCTCTCAAATACATCTATTTTATTTGTAATTCTTTCTATATCATTTATTTCGGTAGGGAACGTGTTGAGATACTTAAAAAGATAAAGATGAGCTTTGGCTCCAGGAAATACTTCCTTGAGTGATTTAAGAGCAGACAGCTTTGTGTCGTAATATGGAACTATTACATTTATTTCTTTAACTTTTTGAGTAATGCGTTCTGCAACCTGCTCGAGTATAGAGGTTTTCGTATTATATAAAAGGACACTATCGCCAGTTTGTTCCGGCTTCTTATAGTATTTGAGACTTACAGCTTCACGAATCAGTTCACTGTCTTGCTTATAAGAAAGCTTATAAATTTCGACAAAGAAACTGATAGCAGTATTTATGATATCAAGGTTTTCTGGATTCTTTGCAGTGTAATCGAAGAAATTAAAAATCTCATTATTTGTTGTATAACCGGAGGTTGTCAGATTAGCACTTCCGACAAACAGCCGTGCTTTCTTCTCTCCCAATAAAAGTACCAACTTAGGATGAAAGGAGCCATTCATTTCAATTGGATTTACCATGTATTTTCTTCCGAGATGACAATTCTCAACATGTTTAATAGACTCGTTTAACTCTTTGGCATCGACAAATATTGAAATTTTCTTTAGTCCTCTGGCGTATAGTGGATTCAGAATAGCTCGTTCAAAATACTTAATATCAAAGTTGAACGTGGTCATTAGAGCGATGTCATATCCGGAACAACGTGCGACCTCTTCCAATAATTTGTATTTCTTCTCTTGTGCCATAATTTATGTTATATAACCTCTAAATCCCGCATTACTTGCGAGAGCTGTATCAGTCTTATACCTTGAAAATCAATGTAGAATTCTTCGCGCTTAATGTATTTGCCATCGATTATTTCATAATAGAATCCATCTCTATCTTGAAGCATCTTCTCAAATGCCGTCATATAGTGCTGCTGAATAAGCCAATTATCCATTACAAACACAAGGAACGATTTAATAGATTTGTCTATATGCTTGTTTACTCCATCAGACAGATCGGAGAAGGGGATAGAATTGCTATCAATGCCATAATCGAAAAATAAGCGGTCCTCGCCCAAATCTTCGCGATCGTGGAAATGATTATACATTGATAGAATAATCCTCAAACCATTTATTACAGCGCTGTCATCATTGCCAGCTCGGCCATTTGAAATCATATTCTCTCTGATATTAAATCCATATGTTGCTTTTCCTAAAAGTGTTGATAATGGCTGATTAATGTTTACTTCAAGCTTTGATTTATTAATAACTTTTGAAAGCCATTGCTGCTTTGTTAGTGGTTCATCAAGTTGTTCGAGCATGAATTTCCATATCATCTCAAGTCCAGCAGTAAAGTATTGACGTCCAATTACAATCTCCCATTCATTTGAGATAGTCTCCAACTCACTGCGGATTGTAATAGCTTTACCGGATGGGGTTTGATAATCAAACAGCATTCTTCGACAGCTATGTCTGTCAAATTCTTTTATGCCATATTCTTTATTCAAGAATTCAATATAAGAAGCTGAATCTGCTAATTTGGAATTCCTTTTAGATTCGAATAGTTTTTCTTTAAGTATTTCTTTGCATTCGTCAAAGCCTACTAACCCAAGATTGATCACCTTGCCATATTCTTTAAGTACTGATTCTGGTACTTCAACATCAAATAATCTATATTTCTTGTAATACTGTGTCCCCTTAATGACTTTTTCAAAGGCGAGAGCCATTCTTTCCCCGTCTTTGGTAAGTTTGGGGAAGCTGTATTCAACGCCAGTTTCTGGATCACGATCAATAATGAATCTCATGGATAAGCATCCGGCGTTATAATATTGCATTCCGCCATATCGTGTTTTGAAGTATTTGGGATTAAATGGATATTTGCCGGTTTTGTTGAAATATATATCATTTTGTGTTTGTAATACACCAACAAGATTGGTCCGATCGGATCCTGGTGTTAATAGAGTAGCTAGAACAAAGAAATAGTCTTGTCTCTTTAAATATGTATCAAATGCTTTGACAGTATGTTCCTCAATACCAGAATACTTATAGAAGTCATAATATATCCAAACCATGAAAGGCCAGTAAAAGGCTCTGGGAGTAACTGTGTTGACTATAGGACATATTTCTCCTGAGATAGATGCAGCAACACTTTCGATGCCAAGGCTATCTCGCGTAGTAAAATTCCTCGCTATATCATTTAATTGTGGACCCTTTGGCATATAATTGGCCTCTTCTATTGTTATCCTTTTCGGTAGAGATCGTTTAGTGTTACACCATCTGTATTTTTCCACTCAATCCAGCCGTTTGTCGAGCCACCAAGAACAAAGTCACTAGCTCCGCTTGGAGTCTTAAATGATAGAGTTACTGTCAGAATGTGCTTTTCGCCATCAGATACTATTCCACCGCTTGTCAACAATTCTTTGCGCATTTTGTTGTATTTGGGAAGATTAACTTCTTTACTCAGATTGATTTCTGAGCCTTCTAACACATCAAATCTGTCTCCTGCATAGACACCAAGGCCTTTTATTCCGTTTCTAGTTGTATGCAGAACGGCGGCAGAATTGATACTTTCTTCTGAATTATCAAGTTTATACCCCTGAGTAGCCATGATGAATTTGATCTCTTCATAGATTTCTTCTATGGAAGCTAAATCGTATTCATCAATCTCATACTTAGGGTTTACTGTATTCTCTACTTTATATCTCTTGGATTCACGCGCCTTTATGATGGCATATTCTTCAAGACCGCTTATTATATCCAAGGAAAAAGTTTTCTTATCAGCGAGGAATAGTATTGCTTTATTCCAAAAGTCCTTTGAACGATTATGATCATCTAATCGGGTTATTCCGTTCCTGGTCTGACCAATATAGATCTGAGCAATGTTGTTTTGAGTATCCTCATTGATAAGGTAATATATGCCGGGCCGTATTACGCCAGTCAAACCTTTTGCTTCAGAAAGCAGCGTTCGTGGAATAATGTATGTGGTCATTGTGGACAGGTGTTTTCTTAAAGATCGTATGCCATCGGGCTGACCATTATGGTAGATTATCTCTAGTTTTTTACTTATAGCCATTGAGCTTACCTCATTCGTACCGGTTTAAACGTTAGTATGTCAAAAACTACATATTTATTTTATTACATGTTATGTTTCGATAGAATTTAAACCTTGTAAACAATCCATAAACCCAAAAAAGTCTCTGCGTTTTCTCATAGGCTGTTTGTCATCTAACGTTATATGTTCTAAGGTAATTAACGTTTTTGGGGATTATGTGAGCATCTCTACACATCAATATGATAGATCATCGCGTCAGCATCAATACCCTCCGTTGCAAATAAGGCTTCCTTGTATGCGTTAAGTTGCTTCTCGTATGTATAGTCTAAGTCCTTTGCTTCTTCATTGGTCTTATAATCAATGATGTGCCATTTGCCTCCAGAACAATAGAGAAGGTCAATTATACCTTTCCTGACCACTGTCTTGCCGTCTTCAGTGTCTCTGTAACTGAAGGGAACCTCACAGTAGACCTGGTCAGCCTTGAATAAGACAGGCATCAGATCTTGCGGTGCGCCGTTTGTCTGGGGAAAACCGCCAGTCTTCATTGTATTGGCTACATCCTTCAGTGTGCTGCTCAATGCTGCTGAATAGCATTCGTTGTAAGGTGTTATGAATTCCTTTATTATTCCGTCAACCGTAACGTCAATATCTATACTGCCTTTGGATAAGACCAATATCTCCAACAGTCTGTGGACTGCAGTACCAAGTAATGTGGGTTCTATTAACTTCTTGGATTTATCCACTTTATTTCCTGAAGAATGGGATTTAATCCCTAATTTGCTCGGATTGATAACCGCATAAGATTCTGTCTCGTTATCACGCTGTGATTCGTCATCTCTGGTGTTGATGACATTGCGTTCTTTGCAGGCCTCATATAGTCTTGTCGGATCTTTAACTTTTAGTGGAGGGAATTGTTCCGGTTCTTTGGGCGTGATCGAGCGGAACAGGTCCGGAATTCCGAACTCGACCAAAGGTGACCATCTGGAATCTATCTGCAGTCTTTTTCCTTTGTATGCATATCTGTTGCATATTATCAGTACGTTACGTGCTCTTGTAGCACCGACATAAAGGAGTCTTTGAGTTTCAGCTGCCCGGGATATTCCTTCTTCACGCTCCTTATCTCTGAACACATCCGTTTGGAAACTCGGAGGAGCATTGAAATCAGCATCCTGAGGTTTTTCCCGGATGATGTAACCTTCCGTGCCGTCTATGTTGTGCTCTATCCTGTGGTTTACTGGCGGCGTCCATGTCGAATATGCCGTAAGTATGACGATCGGAGCTTCCAAACCCTTTACCTTGTGCAGATTCGCCATATGAACACAGTCGATGTCGCTGCTCAAAGAGAGACACCTTTCCTGTTCCGATTTACCTGAAAGCAGTTCTACGATGAAACCAACGCAATCACGGTGGTTTCTGATAAGGCCTGCTTTTTCAGTGTTGCGGAGAAGTTCGACCGTGTAATACATTATCTCCAGGTTTTCAGTCGATACATAATTATAAATCTCGAACTCTTCGATTATTCCTGTAAATAAAGCGGCGGGGGACATGGTGCGGGATCGCTCATGCCATTTTCTGAGTTTATTCATGGCATTAGTTACTTTTATGGCATTCTCATCTTCGCATTCTGAACGGTCAAATTCATCGCCATATAATGACAGTTTCCCGCCGTTGTTTATGTAATCAATTATGTCAGCGACTGTTATACCGATTATTTTGCCTGTCAGTGCTCCGTATAGAGCTATCTGATCGTTTGAATCCGTGATTGCTGAATACAACGTATATGTCTCCAGCAAAGCCATGTTTTTCTCAAACGGGATCTTGCCTTCGACTCTTGTAGGTATCTCATTAGCTCTTAATTCATCCATTATTGGAGACAACGCTCTCTTGCTTGATGTAATGACCATGAAGTCGCTGTATCTGATAGGGCGGAGTTCGCCTGTTTTCTTATCCCGTATCTTATATTCTTCGCGGTTTGTAAGCTCCTTGATTATCTTAAGCACCATCAGCGGATCAGTCTTGTCTGAATGTTCCTCGGCGGCTTTGCCAATATAAGCGTTGTAGGTAAATATGCCCTCGAATTCATCTTTGGATTCTTCACGAGGCGGAATCTCTTCGAATTGGCTTTGATCTTGTGTTGCTTCAGGAAGCATAGCAGTAAAGATATTGTTGAAGTGACCGATCAGGAACTGTGTCGATCTGAAGTTTCTGCTGAGTTGTAACACTTCACCGACAGGCTGGACGAAGAGACTTTTAACAAAGAGAAATGACCTGACATCAGCTCCTCTGAACCTGTATATGGACTGCTTTGGATCACCGACAATAAACAGGGAGCCCGGTCTGGGAATGCACTGATCCCATCTCTGAACAGGGTTTTCAGACGTGAGATAGAAGAATATCTCAGCCTGCATCGGATTCGTGTCCTGGAATTCGTCTATCAGGAAATGGCTGTATCTCTTATAGATATAAGAGATCAGTTTTCCGCCGTTTCCTGCATCCTTACGCAGCATCTCCTTAAGATAGAACAGATAATCGAAGAATGTCAGACGGCCTCTTTCACGTAAGGCCTGTTCGAATATGGAGATGCAGTTTACAAAGAAAGAAAGCGTTATGTTGTATTTCAGTCTGTCCAATTCCTCTCGGAGGCGTATTACATCTTCCTTGATCTTCAGGAATCCCTGACGTTCTTCAAACCACTCGCTGATGATCATCGGATACTCATCAGCAGAACCACTGACGACGCAGATATCAGCCAGACTTTTTAGGGCATAGAGTATGTTTGTGTAATTTGTGCTCCATTGCCTCGACAGGCGTCTTCTCGTCTTCTCGATCCTTTCCCAAGCATCGCGGCTTTCCTGATTGCCTTCGTATTTCAGTTCTTCGTGATCACAAAGGAATGCTGCAAGGAAGATAAGATCATCTCGGATATCTTTATATCTTTCATCGATATTAAATTCTGTTTCTTCGTGATAATTGAAGTGGACATTGCGGTTGTCCATGAAGAAAGGCATGAATTCGGAGAATACATCTTCGCTGTCATCGTACAACAGCCTGAACGTGCGGGCCATTGATGCTTTGTCTTCTCCATATTCACCCTCACAGATCTTTACATAGTATTGGCGGTATAGTTCCTTGGCATCAGCATCGGTGATAAGGACGGCATCAGAAGGAATGCCGGCTTCAGAAGGGTGCTCTGAGAGGATCATGTTGCAGAACGAATCGATCGTCCCCATGAAGCAGAGGTCGATATTCTTAAGTGCCTCTTCGCATCTCTTTTGTGTTGTCGGAGTAGGTTTTGGCAGTTGTCCCGGCAGTCCTTTGTCATCCCACTTCTCCTCGGGATTACTGCGCTTGATCAGCAATGCCTGGAATCTTTCATAGAACTCATTTGCAGCGGCTTTAGTAAATGTGATGGCACATATCTTACTTATGTCGACACCGCCCTCGACCATGGCTACCATCCTGCTGACGAGCATGGTGGTCTTTCCCGAACCGGCACCAGCCTCAACGAGGAAGTTGGTATCTATATCATTAACTATTCGTTTTCTGGATAAAGAATCTGTTTCAAGGCTAGTCATCTTTATACCCCCTTACCGCACACGAGACCATACTTACAGTGTTCACACGGATTGAAATCTTTTACATTTGGAATGAAATTGCTGAATGTAGGGAAGTATCCGTTTTCCATATGTTCTTTAAAATCTGTAAGAATGTCATCCAGTTCACTCTTGGTCTCTTCGTTCCATTCACACCTGATCGTCTTTTCCAGACGGACATATCTGTATTCACAGTGAGACACCTTGTATCCGCTTTGTTCCATCAGATAAGCGTATATGAGCACCTGAAGACAGGATGCCGGGTCATTTTCCGCATGTCTTTCCTTATGACTCGTCTTGTAATCGACAATGATGCATGAACCGTCCTCCAGTTTTTCCACGCGGTCAGGATATCCGTATAATCTGATTCCACTTTCGTGGGTCTTATGAATATCCTCTTCCTTGAGAATGATCTCCCTGTGAGGATTGCTCTCATAAGCCTGATCTGCCATTTCCAGGAACTGTGTTCTCTTATCCTTTACATTGTCGGGAATAAGAGGAGTGTGTTCAGCTATGTATCTATCAAAGTACTTTTCAGCCGCTTTCATGAACTTATCCTTATCCGTATCAGGATCGGCAAGCAGTTCCATCAGCGAGTGAAGCAACACGCCTTCCTCGTTGGGTGCAATAACAAGGAACGGATCGTCTTCTTCAGGTTCATGAAGACCGATGATGTATCTGAGCATAAACTTACGCGGACAGCCTACGTATTTGTCTAATGCAGACGGAGAGAACTCCTGCTCAGTGATGTTCTGGGCGACCTGACGTGGTGCGTTGTTGTGGGTATGAGTCGGAATAAGATTCTTCTTCAGGTATGCTTTACCGATATAACGTCCTATCGATACTTTGGGTTCAAAGTATTCAACGGTCTTGATGCTCTTCATCAACTGCTCGTATGTGATGTCGTTCCCGTGTTCTTCCTTGTAGAGTTCATATATAAGCGATGAAGCATTTTCCTGCTTAAGTTCAGAGACATTAAGTCCGGCATAGGATACCTGAATGTCCGAACCGAGCCCTGATGCAAGTTGTACCAGCTCGAGCAGATGGTCTCTGTTGGCCATTATGCGTCCCGCAGATGTGAACCGTTCAGCAGGAGAGCCGAAGGCTCTTAACTCCTCATCTAGAAGCAGATAGTTCTCTTTTGGTGAACCGGGGAATCTTGTTGCGGACATTCCGGCGATATACATATTCTTCCTGACTGAAGAAACTGCTTTGTCGACTGTGGTTATGTGTATCTTACCGGGTTCGCTCTGTTGGGAGAGTTGTCCGGTATTGAGAATGCTTCGGATTATGTCTTCCAGAGACTGATCTATCTCAGCTCTGCGTATTATTGCCAATTGGTCGGCAATGCCTTTTACGGAAGCCGAGTCCAGAGCCGAAAGCAGTTCTTCTGAATTACTGTTTTTGCTCTTCCTGAGATGCGAGTATTTTGTTATGAATTCTTCGGGCAACAAAGATAGCTCATAAGCCATTCTCCTGAGAGATTCAAGACAGAGTTCCTTTTCATGGAAAGCCTCTAGCGCCTCAGTATCATCTTCGTCGATAAGTGCACCGTCTTCCATCAGAGCCTTTTTGAACTTGTCGTAACGGGACAGATTGACATTGATATCGTTGGTGTATCTTATCTGACCGAGAAGCTCATAGAACACGTTCCAGCTGAATTCTTCATCGGATAATGGCAGATTGCCCCTGTCAAAAGCATCGCTGGTTAACATTGCTTTAATTGAAGAAGAACCGAAGAAACCGGTTGTCATCCAGTTATAGTACAGAACCAAAAGTTTTGCCGGATTTGAATTCATTATCGGGATCCCGCATCCGAATGTTACGGGAATATCGTACATCAGTGCATAATCAAGGAATAACTGACCATAAGTATCCGGATCTGTTACCACAACTGTACAGTCATCAGTATTCTTGCCTGAATAGATGTCCGTTATTATCGTCTCTACTTCGTTGGAAGCCCCATAACAATTCTTATAGCATGATATCTTTATAGGCTTATCTGAGGCTTCATATAGATCATTAATACTTATAGTTTTTACTTTGCCATCAGATACCTGTTGTATCAGAGCGCTTTCAATGGGATTAAGCGGGTATTCCTTCAGGATCTCAAAGTCTGCATCGAATGCAGTGCATTCGGCAATTGCTTTCCTTATAAGTGATACGGAATCTATGCAAGACTTGTCCTTCAGGATACGCATGTATTCCTTATATGCTTTGATAAGGGCATCGTTCTTTGTTTTGAAGATGCCTCCGGATAAAGTATCTTCGATCACCTTTGATTCGTCAGGATCTGTAACAAGACTCCTCATCCGCCTTATGGCAGAAGTGATATTGGAAAGATCGGTGTATGTCGGTTTATCAAAGTACTTTATTCCTTTGATTGCTTTGGATAATATTGTGATCTCTTCGGTGTTATCAATGAATTCTTCTTTAACTGCTATGCCTGAACGGGTCAGCGCCATACGTGCAAGCTCGCTTCCGGTTACGATCCTCAGGTTAAAACACTTTACGTTATATAGGGCAAGATTCTTGATAAGCTCATTTCCGTTAAGTCCGGGAACAAGTAAGATTCGTTCTCTCATAAGCGGTACTCCGATATCTTATGGTCTAAAAAGAAAGCAGTATGAATGTTGATTATCAGGTTTATTTTACACTTAATCCGCTCAAATGATTACTGCAATAAGAGGACAATCTGTCACTGTTCATTTGCATTAACGTCACGTGTGTATTTGCAGTCTGGATAACTTGCGCATCCCCAGAACTCACCAAATTTACCGTTACGTCTTTTCAGTACATTGCCGCAGCGGGGACACACCTTAACATTCTTGGCGGCTTCTGACGGATTCTCCATTTCCTTGGCTAGATTATCGTAGACCTGTTTAGTGATGTGACAGTCTGCAAGGGCACGGTGTGCTCCTTCGTAGGATATTCCATAATGGTAAGCCAATGCTTCCAGGGAATGACTGCTGAGATCAGGCAGATACCTTCTGGAGAGGATAAGAGTATCTACATAATCATTGGATAGTGTTTTGCCAAATAAGTCCATACAATCCCTTTGAATGAACTTCAGATCGAAGTTCCTGAGATTGTGTCCGACTAGGATACTGTTTCCTATAAAGGTAATGAAGTCGATTAGGGCGTGTTTTGTGTCCGGAGCATCCTGAACCATATCATCAGTTATCCCGTTGATACTGCTGGCCATATAGGGTATATGCATTCTAGGATTGACTAGGGTAGAGAACTCTTCTATTACCTTGCTTTCAGATACCTTCAAGGCGGATATCTCTATTATGGCATCTTTTTCAGAAGACAAACCGGTTGTCTCGAGGTCGAAGAGGACGTAGTTTGGGCAATAAATGTTAATGATCATATTTGTGTTTCTAGAAGTTCCAAATGCTATATCCTTGTCTTTTGGCTGAGTCATAAACCGGTCTCATATTCTTTGACAGGATATTGCAAAACTCTTCCTGACAGTTGCCAGCACGATATAGTTCTTGGATAGCCCAAACTGAGCAAAGGTTGTCTTTGAAACACTTCTCAAATAAAGCATGAATATCTTCTTTCTGATGTATGAAACCATACATAACAAACTGGTTGTGCGCAAAATCTTTAAAGAACTTCTCCCATGATGGAAGGTTATTGTTCTTTGATGAATTAAGAGATGAATCCATCGGCATAAGATTCCAAAGTTCATCATTCATAACAAAGGAGAAGGGAACAAAGTGATCTATGTCATATTCCTGAAGAGCAATAGGATTTCCAGTGAAGACATCATTTACGTTCGTATATGTAAAGATGCCTTCCCAAAGGTTTCTTACATGTGTCAGCTTACGTTTCCGTTCATCCAGAGGAGCAAGCTTATAAACAAGTCCAGGCACTTCCGGATTATTCTTCTGAAGCCATTTTAGCTTCTCGAATTGGATCCATCCTTTAATTGCTACTGCATTATCCTTGATCATTTGGATCCAATCGGCATCGAAGTAAACCTCTCGCTTTAGTCCTGAACTATTGCCAAGAGTATAGGGGAGTTTAGTGTTCTGGTTAAAATGAATAATTTCTGTTACCATCCTGCTGACAGAACCATCTAGTGGTCCCAAGTCATGATTGATGAAGAAGCCAGATAAAGCTTTATACGGAACATTTTTAGTCAGATCATTCTTTTCTTTGACAATTTGAGGATCAAAAACCTTAATTGCATTTTTAATCTCGGTTTTTGATGCATTGCTCTTCAGATCTGATAGTGCATGTAATTTGTTTACTGCTTTTTCTAGGTTATCTTTGTCCTTATAGATAACACCGCTCAAATGGATATGAAATTCAATGACTGAATACCAGGCAGAGGCGATCATTTCATTGATAATATCGTTGAATGTGGTTTCCTCGCTGTTTTCAGTAACCAAATTAATGATTGCATCTAGCCAGTAGAATTTATAACAGAAAGATGGTGAGTCCATCATCCTTGAGAAGCTCTCAATTTCGAGAACGTTATAATACTTGCCGTCAATCGATAAAAGAAGGTCTGACTTGTCCATATTGGTGTCCTTTATATTTCGTCCAAACCTAGGCTTTTTAAATATTTATACGTTCCGTCATAGTATTCAGGAAGTCTTGTGCTGTCTTCCCAGAAACCGTTGGTAGTCTTGTTTTTGTTGCCTTCTGGGACACAGATAACCATTCCAGCTCTTGCTCGAGTGAGCAGAACTCTATAAGCATTCAACATATATTTCATTTGCTCTTGTTTATTTTCAGTAATGGGTGTTAATTCGTTCCAGGTTGTACTGCCATTGAAACGATAAAACTTCCACTTTCCATCTTCAAAACGCATATCAGCATCCCATAAGAGACATGTGTAATCCAATTCCAACCCTTGAACTTGAATTTCTGTTGCAGCATCCTCGAGATAATTGGAGGCCCTGGTATCAGCCTTATCTTCAAGGAACCAGTGAACAGCATAATCGTTGTCATTTTGTAAGACATGGACACCCAATGGTTTATATCTGGCAGATTCCTTCGTAATTAGAACTCCGGTTCTTTCTGTTCCTCTGACTCTTGAATGTAACCAAGCCTTAGCTTTTGCCATATCTCTGGTAAGAACAATTGGATATTTATCCTTGATATCAGCGTAGATAGAGGCAGCATTGCTATCTACAGCTAACAGCGCATGGACAAACGCTGAGAGTTTTTCAGCTCTATAGGAACGCAAGGATACTCCGAGATGCAAGCTTTTTGAATATGTAACATTCTTGTTGTCTTTAAGAAGTTCATTTACTTGACCTTCAGCATATTCAGCTTCAGTTAATTGAGGTGATATATACACTTTCCAATGAGTAAATGATTCATTTAAGGCTTTGATCCATTCGGCTATTCCGGCTTCGCCAGTATTAATTTCTTGGCCACCACCGACAAGACAAACTATTGTTGCCCAGTCTTCGCGCTGATCGAGTGACCATATTAGGAAAGCTGCTTCTGACATAGGGAAATTAGGAACTTTAAGCTTGTTACCGTATGTACCGCCTCGTTTGAGGTAATCAGCCAGTCTCTTATGTGTCCAGGAACGTTGAGCTTCATCAAAGATTGCGACGTGCTCAACTTCACCGTATCCGGCTTCTTTCTGCTTTATGGCTTTTTCCGGGTCAATTTCAAGAATTCCATTCTCAACAGGAATCTTGATCTTGGCAAGCATATTGTCACGATAACGGTGGATGATCTGGATGAACTTGCCAACCTCGCGCTTCGAATCTGATAGTTTCTTTTTCTCGCCTCTGTTGTTGCATTTCTTATAGTTATCTCTAGCTAAGGCTTCATTAAGCACAGCAACAAGAGGGCCATTACCAGATAGATATACGGCTCCTTCATCTTCGTTGGGTTTATCTGAACCCTGATATGTTTGTTTTACTGCAACGTCCAGACCAACTAAGGTCTTTCCAGCACCGGGGACACCGGTAACGAAGCAAATGCTCTTTTCTTCATTTGCTTTACTCTTATGTATAACTTCAAGAATATAAGAAATAGTGGAATCCGTTGTTACTTTATCTGCTTCGTGTCTGGTAATATCTTCGACTGAATGACTTTCATATAAAGTCCTGGCTGCTTCTATAATCGTTGGGGTAGGTGAGTAGGGACTAATGATCCAGTTCTTATCAAGAGGTTCTTCATTAGGGTATGCCTGAAGAACTTTTGCTATTAAATCAGCAATGCCTAATTCACCTGTAATCAGTGGGTTAATAACATTGTCATCGTATGCGGACTTCTGAATTATATTTGAAGTCTTATTGTACTTAGTTGCTATAAGAATAGGAACGATGACTCTGCCTTGACTGAATTTGTGGAAATTATTCAGATCAAGAGCATAATCTAAGACTTGATCAACATCGTTTTCCAGTATTTTTGATTCACCGACTTTGAATTCAAGGCAGAAGATTATCCCTTTTAGCAGTAACACAACGTCGATTCTTTTGCCCAGACGAGGAATATCATATTCAAAAATAATCTGACCTTCTGCATTTTGCCACGGAAGTAGTGATTCTTGAAGAATCTGTATTTCAGATAGCCATGCTTCACGAGAAGTTGTAAGAGTATCGCCATGGTACTTGTCGCATAATTCACCGAATATGGATTTATCCTCTTTTACAAGGAAGGATGTAATACTATTTTCATATAGACAACGTGGGTTGGTTCCCATAGCAGTTATCTCCTAATACGGTTCAGAAACAGATGCTTTCTAATGTACCAATTATAGCATTATGTGCGCTTGAAGCGGTCAACGGTCGAATTGCGTTGCCCAACGGCCGGATTGCGCTCTCAGCGGCCGGAAACGGTAGAATTTAGTATAGTTGAAGCAAACGATTACCAGTTCTCGAGATCATCAGAATCCAAAACGTCATCGATATCCCATTTGATCCCCAGCTTGGTGGCAGTATTTACAAATTCCTCCTTGGTAGAAGGCAATTCTATATCTTTGCATCCGTCGTCTAGAGGATGAACCGCTATGCCCATCTTTTTCCCTTGTGTTTCGAGTTCCTCAACTACTTCAAACCCGAGTCCGCATCTGTAATCTTCACCTGAAAGCATATTGCAGTATGCTATACACTTAGCGCAATCTCGTTTTCTCTTAGTCATTGTATTTCTTCCTTGCTATATCGTCGTATATGTTCATCCATATTATCTTTGCGGCATACTCGCTTCCTGCACGTGAAGCATGTGCACCGTCTTCATCATATAATTCAAGATCAGGCCAGCTATTCTTATATCTCCACCAGCCTTCGCCGACAGGTGCAAGGATGGCATCGTTATCAAGAGCGATCTCCCGGTTGATCTGGTTCATATAATCCTGAGATGCCTCATCATCCTTACGTGCCCATGTGGCGAAGACTACCAGTTTGCTTTTTGCTTTCTCTGCCCATGAAGCTATGGTTTTTACGGCAGATCTGTAATCGTCAATACGGTCAAACGGATGAGAGTGTTCCTGGACTACAATGTAATTGTAGTTTCCGAATACCACATTAAACCTTGTCTGAGGTTCTTTTACGTGATCTGCAAGATACCAGCCGCCATGTGCCAGCATTGTCACATCACAGGTAAAACCGTCTTCTTCGGCTATGAGTTTAACGAAGGCAGGGAGATCGTTCATATAAGTATGACTGTTGCCAATAAATAAAATGCGTACATGCTTATTTGGTTTCATTTGATGACCTCCTGAGTATTGTTTTATACAAAATATTATTTTCCCTTTTGAATGATGTACTCCCCCACATAGCAAGGCACTATCCCAACCGCATAACAGACAAGATCCCAAACCGAGAACCCCGTTCCTATAATTATCCTCATTAACTGATTCGTTATCCCGAACCTGTCACAGAATCCCCATAACTGAAGGAACTCCACAATGAATGAGAAGATGAGTATTACCGTCGGAAGGGCAAACCATTTCTTCGGGCTGTAGGGAGATATGGTCCTTACTATCGTGTAGATGAGTATTACAACGAGCACATCGCCTAGATAAGCCCTTACCCATCCGTGTGCGAACAGGCCTATGAGTATCTCTATCCCCAAAAGGAGGGCGGATAAGATGCCGAATACTAGTCTTCTCAAATCTTTGTACCGATTCCTCGTTGCTTTTTACCAGTTATTGAAAGCATCGCATTCGGCCTTCCATTCAGGAGTTCCATCCTTTATCTCGTCGGCGATGAGTTCATAATCTCTTGTGCTGATCTTGCCGTGATCGGCCATGCATTTGTAGAATTTCTTTATGCTCGTAGCGGTCTTCCCGACGGTATCCGGTGTGGACCATATGCATTTGTGGATGAAGAAGTCAAAGAAACTTCCAAGTTCATACAGACCTTGGTCAATATGATGCAGACTTCTGAGCATCAGATAATCGTTAATGAAGAATTCTGCGTTTGAAACGTGGTTCCTGATGGTCTTGGGAGCCAATCCAGCTGCTTTCAGATCTTCTTCGAATATCTTCAGGTATTCTTCGTTTTCCCTGCGTATTTCTTCGCACTTGATATCAAATTCATCCATGAACTCATCCTCCGTTGGTGTAAGGATATCACAAACAGGATGAAGTTCACTATAATAAAAGAAGTTACTCTTTCACACACGATCTTAATGAGGTAACCGCATATGGACAGATCTTTGTTTCAGTATATTTCGGAAGCAGTGGACAGCGAAGGAATGCTCCCTCTAGACTTTCATCTTCCGCCTGTGGAAGACGAGAAGAAGGCGATATTTGCCGATGGTGCGATGGACGGCATCAATATCTACCATATGGGATTCTCGCCCATGTCAGAGGAAGAAGAGCAGGAACTTCTGAAGCTCCTCATAACCGCCAACGACGGTGACATAGATAATGCAACTTCAGGTTTTGCGTCGTTTTGCAAGAAACACAGGGCAGTCACGATAATAGACGATGTCCAGGATGCGATACTGAATAACCAGGACGATCTGTCGGTGCAGAACATGGTGAGATTTGCATTTCATCTTCTTACGGAGACTTCTGACCGCGAGTGCGTAAAGATAGGTCTGACAATACTAGAACTGGTCGATACTTCAAAAGATTCCGACCTCATGACCGTCATTAGGACCATGGGTCTTTCGGATGAGTTCACGCTCTTTACTGTGTTCATTATGAGACACTGGCCGGATGGACAGATGGAGATATTGGATCTTGCAAAGCGGGTTCACGGATGGGGAAGGATACACTGTGTAAGCTTCATAGAACCCGAGAACGATGAGATAAAGGAATGGCTCCTTTTGCACGGAGTGGATAATTCCGTTCTTCCCGATTATTCGGCACTCAAGGTCTTTAACAAAGCGGGTGTTGAAGAACTGCTGGACAGGAAAGATCTGTCCTTGGAAGAGATAAAGGGGATACTGAAGATAATGGATGCGATGCTCGACGAGGGCCCTGTTGCGGGCATATCGGCATTGGATTCACCCGAGCCCGTGCTCGCCAAAGTATTGGCTGTCGCAAATGCCTGTTCAGGTCTTGACGATGACGACAGGAAGATCGTGAGCAGGATAGAGGAATATAAACCGGAAGAATAAGTGAGGCTGCCCTGCGGCAACCTCTGCGCTTGTCTTTCTTACTTTGCCGTATAGGCTCCTGATACGCGGCCTACTCCGACTATGTTTCCCGTATTGCCTTCGGCATCGGTATCGAGCGCATCGATGAAGTCTTTGACCTTGGCATAAATTGAGTTTATGCCGCCCTTCATCCTTTCAACGGGTGCCTTGAGGGCTATTACGTATACGGTATAGTGGTGCGTGCTGCCGCTCGGCGGATAAGGTCCTATGTAATCGGATTTGGGAGCCCAGCCTTCGGGAAGCGTTGTCTCCTTGATGTTTCCGGACTTCCAGTGAATGAAGTATCCGGTATCCATGTCGATCATGTAGATGGCATATTCAGTTGCACCTTCAACGGGTTCCCAGGAAAGCTCAGGAGATGCGTTCTTTCCGTCTAAAGTATTTGCCGTTATCTCATCCCATTTGCCGTCGTGGAGGCTCTGTGAAGTGACTGCAAATGCGGGATACGCGCTTACGAAGATATCGTCGCTGTTATCGGGTACCGTTGCTTCTGTCTCTGCGGGAGCTTCAGTCGTAGCCTCTGTGGTTGCTTCAGTTGTCGTACCTTCTGTCGGCGCCTCTGTCTGTGCGCTCGTGGCGGGTGTTGCCTGGCCGCATCCAGCCATCGAGAGCAGGATGGTTCCGCAAAGGATTGCAGGGAGTATCTTATGTTTTTTCATGGTGTGTTCCTCTTCCTTGTTGTGTTTTCCTATTATCGTTTTAAGGATAACATAGTGAATGCTATTTAAAAAAGTTTACCGGGTGATACTGGAATTGTTTACCATACTTATCGCGTATAGGTTCCTGATACCCGGCCTACTGCGACTATGTTTCCCGTATTGCCTTCGGCATCGGTATCCAGTGCATCAATGAAATCTTTCACATTGGCGTAGATGCCGTGTATGCCGCCTTGCATCCCCCTGACGGGAGCCTTGAGGGCTATTACATAAACGTTGTAATTATGTGTGCTGCCGCTTGGCGGATAAGGTCCGTTATATTCGGTAATCACAGGCGCCCAGCCTTCGGGAAGTGTTGTATCCTTGATGTTTTTGGACTTCCAGTGGATGTTGTAGCCGGTATCCATGTCAATCATATAGATGGCATATTCAGTGGCGCCTTCTACGGGTTCCCAGGAAAGCTCCGGAGATGCATTCTCTCCGTCATGCGCCGTTATCTTATCCCACTTGCCGTTGTGGAGGCTCCGGGAAGTGACTGCAAATGCAGGATACGCGCTTACGAAGATATCGTCACTGTTATCCGGTACCGTTGCTTCTGTCTCTGAGGGAGCTTCAGTCTCAGCTTCTGTGGTTGCTTCAGCTGTGGTACCTTCTGCCGGCGCCTCTGACTGTATGGTCGTGGCGGGTGCCGTCTGGCCGCATCCTGCCATCGAGAGCAGTATGGCTCCGCAAAGGATTGCGGGAAGTATCTTATTTGTTCTCATGGTGTTTTCCTCTTTATGTTTCGAGTTTGTCTGTTCTATCTGAAGATCTAGCGGTAATCGTAGTAGAGCTCGGGTGCGGTATACGGAGCTTTGATCGTGCCGTATGCCAATACATTGCCCGTGGTACCGTCAGCTGCGGTGTTGAGCGAGTTCATCTTCTGGCTGATCTCACCGCCGGACTGATCCAGAGGAAACTTGATGTCTTTGGGTTCCGCTCTTAATGCGATCACATACAGCTCATATGTGTGCGTTCCCGGAGGATATGGTCCGATATATACCGACTGGTCGGTGTATTCGCCTTCATCAAGGTGGGTCTTATCCGTTACCACGTACCAGCTGAGCCAGTTGGTTGTCGTCGTGTCTATCAGGAATACCGCATAACATGAGGCGCCTTCGACGGGTTCCCAGGTAAGTCCGGGAGACTGATTGCCTTCCTTCAGGCCCGTTATCTGTTTCCATTCGCCGTTCTCCATGCTCGTTGTGGTCACTTCAAAGACGGGGAGCTTATCCATATATACCTTTAAATCCGATACCTCACGGCCTGCCGCCTCATCGTATTCCTGCTCGGATATCTGAACAGCGTCCGTTTTCAGGTTGAGCCTTAATGTGCTGCCTTCAGACTCGATGTCAATGAAGAGGTCGCCCGAATCAGTTACCGATCCGCCAGTGATGCTTGCGCCTTTTTCCACTGTTCCGTTATTTCCTGCCCAGGCGAGCTTTGCTCCCGTTCCGACTGTGGTGAAGAACCGCTCTGTCGGCGTGTTCTGTGCGTTGCTGAGGTTGAAGGCAAAGAGCCCGATCTTTTTGGAGAAACGGATGTAGAGGGTTCCCGTATCTCCGTTCTGTACCTCTCCGCCGAACAGATCCGATATCTCATCCGAACTGGTTATGTCAGTCTTCCAGCTGCTCCATACTAGCGCCGAGTTGTCGACCTCACAGGCTGTCGTGGTCTCATCCGTCATCTCCCAAGAACCGGTCGTGCCGTTCAGGCAGAATTCGAGGTCTTTCGAGACCGTCTGGGGCAATATTCCGTCCATAATGTCAGCCTCATAAGTGACGCTGACGGTGTCTTTGAGCGTATATTGCGTGTTTTCTCCCGATTCGGCTGTATCCCTTGTGTTTCTTGAGTTTATAACAATGTTACTTATGCCTTCCGAGGCAAAAGAAGCGGTTATCTCACTGTTAGAAAGGGGAGTTATCCCTGTGGTTTCAGTTGTACTCACGGTTTCCGCCGAACACCCTGCCATGAGGATGCCCAAGATCGTTATCGCCGTGACCGGATATTCCGCTTTTATTCGTAATGACATCTTTTTTGCCCTCCTTCTAACCCGATTCTACACGGGGCAGGGGAGAGGGTATTAGAAATATCCTCACGGAAAACAGTAATATCTGCACAAGTTGAAATCTGTCAGTAAGGGACTATCATAAAAACAACCAGAATGTATTTTTTGCAGGAGGTAAGGTGATATGAAGGTTTACATCGGTCTGGGCGGAATAGGAATAAGCGCACTGAAGAAATACAGCGAGAGTATCAGCGGAACAGGCGATGCAAGGTTCTATTATCTCGATTGTGATGAGAGCATTAATGAACTCTACGATGATGTATACGTTTTTTCGGGTGTTACAACCAGTGCTTTGAGGTGTACCGGCAAGAATGCCATTAAATATGAACTGTATTCAGGCAAGTTGAATAGTTATTTCTCGGGTATAACTGAAGCTGACGATATTGAGCTGATCTTTGTAACATCAAGTTTCGGAGGCTTTGGAAGTGGAGTAGTAATCCCTTTGGCTGAATACCTTGAAGCTATTGTCTGGAATAAACTAAAATCCTGCCATGTTGTGGCCTTTAATGAAGCTGTATTTGCAAATGGCGGTTTTTCAAAGCAAATATTGCAGGTTTTCGAATCTAATACCACAGAATTTGTCAGAGACTGTCTGGCATTTGATCAGAATGTTGAGACCATTATGGAGATAGGTAAGTCTCGTTTCAATCCGGGTATAACGATGTATCTGATCAATACAAAAGATTGTGAATTTGATAATTGCAGCACATATATCGGCTATTCTGCAGAAAAGCTAGAGACGCTTGACTGCAAAGCTGATTATAAGATCTCATTAACCGGAGAGGCAAAGAGACCGGTATTTATCAGCTACAACAAGAATGACAGGGGAACCGCCGAGCTTATAGTCAGGAAACTCGAGGAATCCGGAATAAAGCCGTGGATAGATTTTAAAGAGATAGGCGGAGGATCTTATCCTAAATACATCATGCAGGGAATAAGAGATGCCAGAGTTTTCATTGTCCTCATAAGCAAGGATTCCATCCGGTCGCAACATGTCAAAAATGAGATCGACCGTGCTTTCTGCAGACTTAATGACGGACTGGTGATCATACCCTTCATTCTCGATGATGCTGAGATGGATGATGAATGTAAATACTATCTGTGCCGTCAGCAAAAGATATCGGGTAAGCAGCCGCCTCTGGACATGCGTGTAGATGAACTTATTTCCAAAGTCCGGGAGATACTGGGATAAACTGTATTATTCCTTTCTCTGCGTCTCCCTGTACTTCGAAGGTGTCTTTCCGACCGCATTCTTAAAGATCTTGGCGAAGTAGTTTGAATCGGGATATCCGACCCTGGCGCTGATCTCGCCTATGGGGAGTTCGGTCTTGGTAAGGAGGATCTTCGCAAGGTCCAGCCTTAAGTTGAGCAGATAATTGAGACACGTCATGGAGGACTGTTCCATGAAGAGGGCGTTTAATTTGTTGCGGTTTACAGCGAACTTCTTTGTGAGTGTTTCAAGTGTTATGTGCTCGTCTATGTGTTCATTCAGGTATTCCGCTATCTTCGAGAATTCTTCCTGTCCTGAGGATTCTTTTTCTTCAGGTGCGACTTCCACGAAGGAATAGACGATGAAGTGCAGCATCTCCATCAGATACGATCTGCTGCGGCAGGGCCAGAAACCGTCCTTCTGTTCCAGGAGTTCTTTCTCGGTAGACAGGTAGTATTCCTTGAGGCGCTTGAATCCATTCACGGTAAGCTGGATGACGTGGTCTGACAGGTCTTTTCCGGCGCCGAAGAACCTTATGAGGATATAGTCCTGATGGATCGTCTGGCCATATGCTTCGGCGAATTCACCCGCATCGATGCGCTCGAACGTGAATTCGTCTCTTATCGCTGTAGGCTTGAAGAATAAGACCTCTGCTTTTATTTCTTTTACGATGCGGTAATCAAGTTTGTCTCTCTGTGTGAGGCATATGAGCGCGGGAGCTTTTACCTCGAACTTTTTCCTGCCGTCCTTTATTTCGAGCATACCCTTCTCGAGAAGAACGATCTTGTAGTTCTCTTTGTCGTTTATGTATTCGGGAAGAACAGTGCATACTTCGGGATAGATAGCGACTATCCGATCCCACCCGTCCCAGTGACATTCGGTGCAGAGTTTCATCTGTTTTGTCCTCCCCTAAACTTCTTAATTATCGTTATTATAGCCTATAGAATTTAGTGTAAATATATGTGTTTGCGGCACCAAAAAAGTTTTTTGCAAATCTTCAAAAAACCCCTTGCATAAGGCATTTTGCAGTGCTACAATCTCGCCAGATGAAGGAAGTGCCTGTCCGACATCTGAACCTGAATTATAAGGTTTGGATCGTACAGCACTTCTTTTTTTATGACTTGCGGAAAGGAAAAAGGAACAGCAGATGGCTACTATGTTGAGACAACTTATGATTAACCTCAAAGCGCTCATGAATACGGCGTTAAGCTCGGCATGTTCATTTGTCCAGATATCTTCGGATAACCGCATACGCTTTTACGGTAGCTATAGAATCAACGAACACGGACGGTCGCTATGTGAACTGACTTTTGTTTAGGCACAAGCAAAAAGACTGATTTCATAAAGACCGTCCGGAATGAGAATAAAACCGGACGGTCTTTTTATTCTCGCGGATCTTGACAACTTAATCTTTAAACATTCCCTTCTCATTCAAAGGTAGGATGCCTGACTGTTAATCAGATAATGCAGGTTCGATTCCTGCGAAGGGAGCCAATAAGATGTCTTGCAGGGAAACAGGCACTTCCCGCAAAACATCCCCGGGGCAATGCGGATCAGTGATCCCTTTGTCCCGCCATAAGGGCGGTAAGCTAATCCGGTGAAAGCAGCGGTTTGAAGCACCGTGTAGGTTGGATCGACACCAACACTGCCCACCAGATACGGCCGGTTTCGGGCCGTTTAAGATAAACCCGGCAACGGGGATAAAGTGACAGCGCTTAGAACTTCCGCGCATCGCGACTGCATCTGATGCAGTTCAACGGAAAACCTGTACGACCGATACCCGGTCTTCTGCTCAAGGCCGACTGGTGAGAGCATGAACGGGCAGGGGCATTGAGACATGTCCTATACTAACTCAGAAATGGGTGGACGGCCGGCAGCTTACCGACACGAACTCCGTAAGAGACAGTGTTGGTCTGATGTCCATGAAAGGTCTTAAACCGAAAGGCAGGTCTTTCATCTTCAAGTAAGTCGATAACAAGACAAGCATGACTGTGACGGATGGACGGTATCCAAAAGATACCGGCGTCCAAAGACAAGCCTCGCAGCCAATCTGAAGTTCGGGCTAATTAGCTCAGCGGGTAGAGCATTCGACTATAAATCGAAGTGTCGCCGGTTCGAATCCGGTATTAACCACCATTACGGCAAAAGTGCTTGTCACGTAAAGACCGACAATGAACTTATCCATCTGTAAGATGATGGCTTACCAGCCCGCAAGGCGAAGTAAGAGACGGTACGAGTAAGTGCAACTCTAACAGT
The DNA here is from genome assembly GCA_947167045.1 of uncultured Clostridia bacterium. Classification (GTDB taxonomy): domain Bacteria; phylum Bacillota; class Clostridia; order Saccharofermentanales; family Saccharofermentanaceae; genus Saccharofermentans. The sequence continues at coordinate 81,740 of CAMVGO010000001.1, read as the reverse complement.
CCGCAAACTGTGAATCCTTTAGCAGGGAAGAATGTGCCCAAAGGATATCTATAAGGCTTTACGTAAGATTTTGCAGGCTTTTACAAAACCTGTGTTCATCGCAGCTACAGCTTAACAGGCTGTGTGACAGCCCGCTTCCAACGGCGGATGATGCTGCGGTAAAACGTCACTGTCTCAGCGTTTTCATTCTTCGATCATTAAAGTCTTGAATCAATAGCGGTGATCGAAGTACATATCCTCGTGGTCGGAACAGGTATACGCAGGCGCCTCAGAAGCGTCTTTATCCCGGTTCGAATCCGGGCGGGGATACCACATACCTTCGTAGCAGAACCGGCATATGCGCCGGACTAAGGATCCGGGTCTTTTTGTGGGTTCGACTCCCACCGGAGGTACCATAAGCGCTTGTAGTAGAACGGCATATACGGCGGGTTTAAGCCCCGTGTCACTCCCGGTTCGAATCCGGGCTGGCGCACCAACATACTCGCATAGCACAACCGGACAGTGCAGCGGTCTTCTAAACCGCGGATCGGAGTTCGAGTCTTCGTGCGGGTGCCAAATGTCTGAATGGTGCAACTGGCAGACACGGCTGATTCAAGATCAGCATCTTCAGGGTTCGAACCCCTGTTCAGACACCAAAACTGCGGAGAGGAACGGCTTCCGGGCAAGCCTCATAAGTTTGATCTCCCTGGTCCGACTCCCGGCTCCGCAACCAAACATGCCGGTGTATTCCGTTAAAGAGGCGGGGCGGACTGTAAATCCGTCGTCCCAGGACACTAGTGGGAGCGTTACCCTCGACCGGCACCAACATCGTAGCATCTTTCAAAGGCAGGAACCCCGTCTGATAAGCGGGTAACGGTAGTTCGATTCTATCTGCTACGACCATGTGGGACAGACAGGCATACAACTTCTCATCTGATCCGTGCTGAAGGTTGTCCTGTCTCAAACCCACACCCCATCGGAATATAGCGCAACGGTAGAGCAGGCGGCTTATATCCGTCAGGTTCAAGGTTCGAATCCTTGTGTTCCGACCAAATGCCTCTGCCGCCGATCGGCTCGGCATACAGTCTGCAAAACTGTGTCATGCAGGTTCAAGTCCTGTCGGAGGCTCCAATCAAGGTCGCATAGGCTAACGGATAGACCGTTCGGCTACGAACCGGAAAATGGGAGTTCGATCCTCTCTGCGATCACCACATTTAAGTCCCTTGGTGTAAAGGCAGCACAGAGGCCTTTGACGCCTTTGGTGTGCGTTCGAATCGTACAGGGACTGCCAATACGCCGTGTTACCTTAGCGGGGAGGAGGGCCGGTCCTGAAAACCGTTGTGTGTAAAAAGCACTGGGAGTTCGAATCTCTCACACGGCGCCACATAGAGATCTGGTGCAACGGCAGCACAAATGACTCTGAATCATTAGATCAAGGTCCGATTCCTTGGGTCTCTGCCACATGTCGGCATAAGCCTAATCCGGTAAGGCAGCGGTTTGCTAAACCGTGAGTAGCCGCTCAGGCGGTGTCCGGGTTCGAATCCCGGTGCCGACGCCAGAGAGGATTGTTTAGGAAAACAGAACTATCAATGCAACAATAATGCAACGATTTCGAAATCGTTGCAAAAATGACGCGACAATAGTAAGAAAACATCAAACTGAGCTTACGACAATTTTCGGAGATTTGTCATCCCAAAACAAAAGTGCGGCCCATCCTTCACGTAGCAAAATGGGCTGAAATGCTTGATTATATTGAGTTTAAAGAACCCAATTGGATATTGAATAGATTGAATGTCAGTCGAGCGGTTTCATAGTCGGGAACATAGTGACTGCATGAAAATTTCCGTCTTAAACTAACTAAAACTCACTAATTTGTGTATGGTAATATCTGGCATTGGCCAGAGCTGACTAGGACTAACTACAAGTGTTGATTCAAAAGATGTAAGAAAAGATGTAAACGATGTAAGGTGCTTTAATGTACAACAATAAAACTCATTTTATAAAGAGATGGATTATTCCGCTAACAAATAGGAATATAACTGTAAGGACCAGTATCTCAACAGCTACCCATATAGCTTTGAATAAATACCGCAGGAAGATATTCTTGTGCGTGACAAATGGGAGCATATCGAATATTCCAGTCCAGGAATTGCAAATATCAATCGCGATGAAAACATAAAAGAACGCATATACTTTGGCTAGTATATTGTCCAGTAATGTTCCTTCTTTAACAGTCATGCCGATGATGATGAATAGGGCAAACGGATAGAACAAAGCTGCAAGCAAGATTTTCCACCACTTTCTGTTTCTGAAACCCGGGGGAGGGAAGAGAGGCTTGAGTTTAAGATTAGGGCTGATCTTTCTTGCAAGTGCATCCGACAGTTCACGCGCATTGTTGTAGCGATCTTTGGGTGCAAAACTGGAAGCCTTGGCTGCAATCTTTTGTATTCTTGAGTTATTTGGGAAAGCCTTTTCAAGCATCTTTCCTACAGCATAAATATCGCTTCTCGGATCTGACTGCATGAATCCGTACTGTTCCGGTGCGGCAACACCTTCAGTTCCGAGTCTTGTAGTATCACCTGTATTCTCAGGTTTATATATCTTGGCCGCATCGTAATCTAAGATTTTCAGTTCGCCCTTTTTTGTGATCATGATATTTGATGGTTTCAGATCTCTGTGGATTATCGGTTCCGGAGCATTATGTAAAAAAGAAAGCCCTTCCAAGAGCTCATAGAAATATTTGAGTTTTTCTTTGTCCGGCATATCCTTATTTATGAACACATCAAACGTATTTCCCTGTACAACTTCCTCAACAACAATAAGATTATTGTTCTCATCTTTGGAAAAGAAATAAATCTCAGGTATATGAGGTTCTTTGTTGGCCTTAAGGTATTCGTAAACTCCCTCATCATAGGTTGAGAGGGTTTTCTTCATATAAATAACGCCTGTCACTTCATTCATGACCAGACTTCGCTTACTGTCGTAGTGATATAATTCTTTATACTCAGATAAGTTGTGCATACAACAATTATACATCGAGAGGAATAAACCATGACAGACAAAACTGGAGACCTGATGGAGCAACTCGGGAAAGTCGGAACTCTCGAAGAAGTGGAAAAGTACTTAGAAAAGATAAGAGATAAGTATCCTAAAGATTTCAGTTCCTACATCAAGGCTATCTTGGCAGAAAAAGGTATGAGCGTTGCCGATATGCAGAAGAGAAGCGGTATCGAGAGAACATACCTTTACCAGATTATGAGAGGTGTCAAAAATCCTGGCAGAGACAAGATAATCGCAATAGCTGTTGCCTGCGAAATGAATCTTGCTGAAACTCAACGTGCTTTGGAGATAGCCCAGGAAGGCATCCTCTATGCAAAGAGCAGCCGTGATAGTCTAATAATTTATGCGATCAATAACAAAATGACTTTAAGAGAGCTCAATAGCTTCCTTACTGATCACGAACTGGATTCGCTGGTCTGAGACAATAGTTATTCTTTTTTATAGATGCCCTGACAGCACCTCAATCTGTCGGGGCTTTTTATGTGGGCTGTCAGCACACCAATTTCAAGTTGGCCGATGCTAGAATCAGGTTAAAATAAGGGAGGTATCGAAATATGAAGAAAGCATTAGCAGCGATATGCATTTTTGCTGTATCTGTATCTATGATGACAGCCTGCAGTGTACAGATGACAAATCCGACTCAGGCTGCAACAACCCAAACCGCAACACAGGCGACAACTCAGGCTACAACAACTGAGGCAGAAGAACCTGTCCAGAAACTTCAGGACATTTCCAATGATGTTACCAAACTCTGGAATGAAGTCTTCGTTGAGGCAAGAGATTATGCTAAAACCGGCAAAAGCTGTACGGGAGATCCATTAGATATCGATTTTGTTATTGCCAATATGGATAAGTACTATAATAAAGTCACGGAAGACAAGGGGTATATGGATAGCTTAAGTGACGAGTATTCTGATATTAAGCTTGCGTTCGAAAAACTCTACGATAAAGCAACGATTATTTATAACAATCTCAAAGAGGAAACTCCTGTTGCCAATCAGCCCTTGGCCTATGCAGATGAAATTGACTTATTCCAGCAGTACCATACATATTTCTATGATGCGGTAAATGAATTAGCATATGGCAATTGATTATAAAATACCCGAAACAGATACTTTAGCTGATACAGGAATAGTAAATAATGATTTATTCATTTCAGAAGAATTATACGAGTATTTTTCTAAATCAGGTGTTCCTCATGCTGGAGATTTAATGGTAACAGGTGTAGGTACTCTTGGAAAGACATACGTTGTCAAGGAATACGAAAGATTCTATTACAAGGATGCATCTGTTCTTTGTTTTGAAAATTATGCTGGCATGATAGCCACTTTCTTAAAACGAGTAATGGAATCAAGTTTAATGCGTTCACAGATTGATAATAATTCAGGCGGTACTACAGTTGATACTCTTACTATGGTTAGGATGAATCAGTATTTAATGCCTCTTCCGCCGTTAGAAGAACAAAAAAGAATAGTATCGATTATTGAATCATTACTTAATCAACTGGCTACATAAGAAAGGAGATCTCCCTTATGTCAAAACTAAACATTGACCAACAAACTGTATATCAGCTGTTTTCCGACAAGAAATCCGACTTCTTGATTCCGGATTATCAAAGACCGTATGCTTGGGGTGAAACAGAATGCCAGACATTGTGGGATGACATTTTCGAGTTTGCATTTCCGGATAATGATTGTGATAAGTTTAAGAAAGATGATGAATATTTTTTAGGTCCTATCGTTACCTTCAAGAATAACGGAAAACAGGAAATAATCGATGGTCAGCAGCGACTTACAACGTTGATGTTGATTCTTAGAGCGTTTTACACAAAGTTCCTTAACATGCAAGATAAAAACTCGATAAGCATCCGCAATTCTATTGCAAAGTGCATCTGGAAAGCCGACGAGTTCGATAACCTGATTGAAGATGAATTAAAGATCGATTCTCAAGTTTCGACCGATGATGACAAAGATGAGTTTTTGTACATCTTGAGATATGGCGATGCTCAAAAGGCATATAAGAGCCGCTATGCAAATGTTTTCCGCTTCTTCCAGAATAAGATAGAAGAATTTATAGGAATGTATCCGGCATACTGCGCATATCTTCCGGCTCGAATTATGTACAACTGCATATTATTACCTATTGAAGCAGAGACACAAGATACTGCATTAAGGATTTTTTCCACATTGAATGATAGAGGATTACCGTTATCGGATTCGGACATTTTCAAAGCACAATTCTATAAATACTATTCTGCAAAGGGAGAGAAAGACTCGTTTATAAAGCGTTGGAAAGAGCTTGAGGGAGTGTGCGAGAAAATATTCCATCCTATTAGCGGTACTCCGATGGATGAGTTGTTTACCCGTTATATGTACTATGAAAGAGCCAAGATGGGTATTAAGTCGTCTACTACAGAAGCTCTTAGGAAGTTTTATGAGCGTGAAAACTATACACTTCTTAATAGGGATGGTGTTTTTGACAACTTGATCATCTTGGCTAATTTCTGGAATGATGTTGCAAATCAAAACAACGAGAGATTCTCTGATGAGATCCTTAGAAAGCTCTTTGTTTTGAACTATGCTCCTAACGGAATGTGGAACTACTTTGTTTCTGTATACTTTATGCAGAATAAAGATGATGAAGGAATGCTTTCTGATGAAGATTTTTCTCGTTTCCTTGATTTAACTATTGCTTTTATCTGGACGTACGCTGTTACAAATCCTGGTGTTAATGCACTAAGAACTCCGGTTTATGCCGAAATGGTCAACATTGTTAATAATGTGCCGGTCACATTTTCTGATTACAGATTTGATCTTGTTGCGGTTAAAAACGCAATGGATAACTTTGGATTCTACAATGCCAGACCTATTACAAAATCAATGCTGACCTGGTGGGCATATACTTTCGATGATCAGGAGATCTATTCATTAGAAACTCCGATTGAGATTGAACATATATATGCAAAGAACAGAAACGAAAAAGAAAACACATTGACGGATCCAAGAAATGTGGAGCTTCTCGGCAACAAGGCTTTGCTTGAAAAGCATGTAAACATAAGAGCTTCTGATTACCGATTCTCTGATAAAGTTACATATTATCGGGGATTCATCAACAAGAGAGGGCAACCTAAAAAAGGAACAAAAAACAAAGAATTGCTTGCACTTGCTGCCGAGAAAACAGACTTTACCGAAACGGATATCAAAGCAAGGACCTCGACTATTATTGATGCATTCCTCGATTACTTAAAGTTAAACGGATTAGAACGATAAGGCGGCGCCATGAACAACGAAGAATTAAATTCGTATATAGAAAGATATGCTACACAGTACACTACGAAAACCGCAGTGCTGTTAACTGGTGAGTGGGGCTCGGGAAAGTCTTATTACATTAACAATGTGATGAGGCCATATTTGAAAAAGAGAAGAATCAAATGCGTAGTAGTTTCATTATATGGTGTTGATAATCTTGCAGAGTTAAGCAATGAGTTCTGTTAACCGAATATACCGCTGAACTTGGGTTTTGCTGTCACCGACTTGGGCAGCAACCTCTTGATTTGAACGGGTTCCCAACTTCGGCCCCAGTGGGTCCGAAGTTAAATCGCCACGCATACCTTGTCTTTTGATAGCTTCTAAGCGCATTTTATATGAGAAAGCTTTCTCACTGGGGAGGATTACAGAACGCTGAAGGTTGGAGTCCACCATGACGATTATAGCCTCATCATGGGTTATCTCGCGGACTTCAGCCTTGATCCAGGCTAACCCTGCCCGCAAACAGGCTTCTTTCCGTCTGTGACCGGAAACCATCTCATATCTTCCTTTTTCTTTCGGGCGCAGGATAACGGGAGTGATAAGCCCCTGTTCCTTTATGCTGGCTATGAGCTGCTCCATGTCCTCATCCATACGCACCTTGAACGGATGCTCAGGAAAGTCATCTATAAGCTCAATAGGGATGTCATAGATCTTAGGGAGGCGTGCTTCTACTCGCTCTTTATCTGTCATGAACAATTCTTCGAACGCATTAAGGCCCAGATCAAGTTTAGGCTTATTTCTCACGATCCGGCACCTCCTTGTTGAATTCGAAGCTTTGACACAAGGATAGGGGACAGTGTAAAAAGATTCCATTATGCGATTTTCGTCATCGTACATGCGATAATGTCACTATGTCCAGGTCATTTAATTCCTCAACCTAATGTAAGTCTACATTTACCTGCCATTATCTACATGGAACTGCGAGAAATAAGACTAACACACCAAAACCACACCATTTGCCCCGAGAAAAATACGGTCAATAAAAGAAGAGTACATGGCATCATATGAGTCTACACAGCTCTACGCTCACATACTGATCAATGTCCGGTTTTCAGGCAACAAAGTGCTCGAATATGCGAGAAATGTGCGTTTTCATCGCACCTGCGAGCTGTTTTCCTGTTTTTGGTAAGGAATTGGTATGGTGGCCAATATAGACAGCCCATCCTGCACGGGGCAGAATGGGCTGAAATGCTTGATTTTATTGGGTTCCCGATCAAAACGGATATGTGATAGATTGATTGTTAATCAAGCGGCCTCATCGTCGGGAAATGTGTTGACATAATTACATAAGTATTCATAACTGTTCATATCTTTATGTTTTTACTGTTTTTAAACTGATATACAACAAAGTAAGTGGTCACTAGTGTTTGATTATGTTCCGTATGTGCGATTTGTAGATGTTATGTTTGGCAGATGAAAAAAACACAACAATGTAGTCCAACGACTCATATTTTTTGCTTTTTGGTATACACAGCAGAAAACAAAAGGAGTCGCTTTAATCCAAAATTAACCATTCTTGAATGCGAATATATGATATTCTATTTATACTTAAATATGTTTGAGGTTGTGCTTATGAAGGCAATTGTTTGTGAAATGTGTGACGGCCGCGATATCATAAAAGAGAATGGATTTTATGTGTGTCAGAGTTGTGGGACAAAGTACTCTGTCGAAGAAGCTAAGAAACTAATGGTCGAGCTTCAGGGATCTGTAACTATTGATAAGACGCAAGAATTGAATAATCTCTTGACTCTTGCGGATAAGGCTAGAAGTATTGAAGATTATCCACAAGCACAAAAGTATTATGAACAAATTTTATTAATTGATCCGCAAAACTGGGAAGCATTTCTGTTTGGAACAATATATGCTGCATTAAACAGCACTAACAAAACGAGTGATCTGTCAGTTGTTAACAACTGTATTAGGTCTTCTTTGATAACTATGAAGGATTACTTTGACCCTAATAGCCATGAGAATATTATATCAACAATACTTCAAAACCTCTATAAGATCGAAGAAGATAGATATCAGTTTGTTATTAATGAGTTTTTGACACTATCGCGTAGTGGTGGTAGTTACATGGAATTGCTTACTCGTTGGCCTAGCATTATTTCACATTTCGAATCAATTATATATATGCTTGAAAGATTTGCATCTGATGTGTTAGAACTATTTGGTAATAAGTATGCCAATATGTCATTTTGTGCTGTCAACGAGTGTGTATGTATGTACAACGAAGTTTTAAGACGTAAGAAAGCTGAAGTCCATTTGGGATATGTCACAGATACTCTCGAGTGGTTTGATGAGAATCATATGAATCTCCTAATTGAGAAGAAAAATCAGTTAGAGGCTATAGTGGGTTAGACTATACCTAAATAACTGTTTTATAAGGTGTCTAGTCTAATATCACGATTAAAGCGACTAATGCCTCTGAGAAATGCATGAGGCGCATTTGTTTTTCTGTTTAATCAGAATATCTTTGCGATCTCCCCGATCCTCTCAATTACCTTAAGGGCTTCTGCCTCTGCCTCGTTGTATCTCTGCATCTCGTACTGCAGATTTCTCAGTTCTTTTTCCAGATTGTTGAGTTCGCCTGTCTCTTTGTTTACATCGGAAGCATGTGACAGATCTTTTTCATACTGCTTGGTACCGGCTTTCTGGTTGCGCTTGTATCTTACGTCGCTGCATATGCCGAATATCAGTATCAGAGGCAGTATTACGACTACGGATGCCAGGCCGTATTCTTTATGGAAACCGAAGAAACTTATGAGGAATATTACTATTGCCAGTCCGAGCGAGATCCCGAACAGCAGTAAGAGCGATCTCCATCCGCTCGAGTCGGAGTCATGGTAGAAATAATAATCGAGAGGACCGGGACGGTGACTGTTTTTAAAGCTTTTGGTCTCGTCGTCATGCTTCTTTTTCATGCTGCTTATCTTGTCGTTCTGGGCTTTTATTCTCGATTCGACAGCATCGATCTTTGCCTGAACTGTATCTTTATTGTGTTTGAAGTTCTTCATGTCGCTGATGAAATCCGCTCCGAACTTATCGAAGGATTTGCGGGCAAAAGAAATGAATCCGTTCCATGCCGCTTCGATCTCATACTTTTCGGCGGGAGGTGCGAACATCAGGCATTTTCTGTAATTCTCCCTGATCTCTGAGATGGAACCGGGGATATCTGAAAGCATGCGGCCGACTTTCTTTACGGTCGACATGCAGAAGTCCGGATTCTCATCCTTTATGGATTCCTGAGCCTGCCACGGTGTGTTTCCGAGCTCGTATCTTTTCATGCCGCATCTTGCAAGTCCCCACCATCCGCGGTGATCCTGGGGAGTCATGTCCCTTACATCGGCAAATTTCCATACGGCTGACTCAAGATCGCCTATCTTCATGAAAGCCTCTGCAGCCTTGAGCAGACTATCTGTTGATTTCGCGTCGGAGATGTTCACCACATCTGCATGAAGGTGTTCTATGTTCGTGACGGAGTTAAAGTAATTTATCGCGTCCTGTACGACATAAGCCGCGCCGCAGTACGGGCAGTTGGCGGCTTTGAGATCGGACCGGACATTTAGCAGCGCTCCGCAGTTCTCGCATTTTGCCTGAACTAATGGCATGTATCTGTTCCCCTGTTCGTAGTAATTTGAGGTTATGATAGCATAAGTATTTTATTTTTCCTGCGGGACGCACCAAGTGATCTTTCCGTAACCGGTTCTGCACATAAAATCCACAAAAGTATTCTATAATCACAATATGAAAAAGATACTGATCGTTGAGGATGAACCCGAGTTAAGGCAGCTTCTGGCAAGCTACCTCATTAATGACGGGTATTCGGTAGTTGAGGCGGAGGACGGTGTGGCCGCCATCGGCCTTTTCGGCAGGGAAAAGGTCGATCTTGTCATATTGGACATCATGATCCCGAAGATCGACGGTTACGGCGTCTGCGAATTCGTAAAGAAAGAGTCTGATGTGCCGGTCATATTCCTGTCGGCTCTAGATGACGAGAAGTCGATGGTAAAGGGCTACGATTCCATGGCGGACGATTACGTTACCAAACCTTTTTCGATGCCGGTGTTCCTGCGCAAGGTAAAGGCAGTATTAAGGCGTGACACGCCTTCTTCAGCAGAGGAGTATACAAAGGTCTGTTATAAGGACATAGTCATGATCCCCGACATGGCGAAGGTCATGGTCGGCGGCAAGGAGATCGAGCTTACTTCAAAGGAATACGCCATCCTTCTGACGCTAATAGAGAATCCGGGCCGAGTGTACACGAGGGACCGCCTTCTCGAGATGCTCTGGGATTACAGCGCGATAGTTGACGAGCGCATAGTTGACAGCCATATCAAGAACCTGCGCCACAAGGTTGGCGAAGGTGTTATCGAGACAGTGAGAGGCCGCGGATACCGTGTCGCGCAAACGGATAATTGACAGATTATCTTTCAAGGTCTTCCTGATCACATTCATCGTGCAGGTGATGTTCGGTGTGTTGATCTACGCTATGCTCTACAGGGCCACTCCTTTGACCTGGAACATGGTAAGAAGGGCTGAGCTCGAGACGGCGTTCGAAAAGTTCGCCAAAGAACTCGGCACGGTCAAGTTCAGGGAATGCGGCCAGATGGTGGACGAGTTCATCCTCGCAAACGAATGCCACATAGTCTTCTACAAGGGCGAGCATGACGATCCCAACAGGCTTCCCGTTTCAGTGCCGGGTTCGGAATATGCGCTGAGGACGAGGTGGGACGTAAAGCAGCTCACCGGTCCCGACAGTGATGCCGAGATGAACTTCATGATCTCCGAACATGTTTATTTCGCGCAGGAGATAAAGAACGAATATACCGTCGTCTGCCTGTGGTCGCAAAGAGGCGAGAACGTTCTCTGGCAGGCGCTGCAAAAGACGCTGTCTCTGATCGTCGCTGCGATCGTGCTCGTCTCGCTCCTGTGTTCGTTTATCTATACTCTTCTTTTTGCGAGGCCCGTCCAGAAGCTCTCCGCCGTCTCGGGCAAGATCGCGAAGATGGATTTTACCGCGAAGAGCAGGCTCAAAAGGCGCGACGAGATCGGCGATCTAGGCAGGGATCTCGACATGCTCTCCTCGAATCTCGATGAGACGATAACCAAGCTTAACAACAGGACAGAAGAGCTCGAAAGGGAAATGGAGCGCACCAGCGAACTCGAAAAGCAGAAGGACGTGTTCTTTGCCGCCGCCTCGCATGAGCTCAAGACCCCGATCACCATCGCCCAGGGACAGGTCCGCGGCATGATGGACGGCATAGAGCCTTATAACGATCTTGAGACTTATCTTCCGAAGACATTGTCAAACCTGAAGCGTATGGAATCGCTCATCAATGAGATCCTCACGGCATCAAGGATGCAGGCGGGAAACGAGATCGCTCTCCAGACTGAGGACTTCGGCCTGATATTAAAGAAACGGATCGAAGAGATAAGCGATCTCCTGGACGTAAGAGGTATCGCTCTTGAGACGGCGATAGACGACGGACTTTTCTTTGAAGGCAATAAGGACCTCACTTCGATGGCGGTCGGTTCTTTCCTGTCGAATGCCGTGTTCTACTCGTCAGAAGGTTCGAAAGTGACCGTCACTTCAGGAACTTCAGACGGAAAGATAGTAACGAAGATCCGCAATACGGATTCGCACATAGACGAGAAGGACCTGCCGCATCTTTTCGAAGCCTTCTACAGGACGGATAACTCAAGGAGCAGAAGGAACGGCGGTTCCGGCCTGGGACTTTATCTCGGCAAGCTGATAATAGAGCGCCAGAACGGTACGGTCGCCCTCGAAAACGACGGTCAGGATGTAGTCGCTTCTATAATTCTCCCGTTCTCCACGAAAAACACATAAAGTATTCAAGAAGACTCCAACTTGCTTTGCTATATTCATTTCAGGAAGCCTGAAAAAGGGCCTGACTTGATAATAACAGGGAAGGGTGGGATCAACATGAAAGTGCATGGACGAGGATACGTCAACAAGATTACTTCTGCAGTTCTTATCGTATCGATGGTGCTTTCTTTTGCCGGATGCGCAAAGGAAGAGGAATCAGAATATTCTCTTAAGAAGATACAGCTTACGGCAGACGAACGCAGATGGACCAATCCCGAAGAGGAATACGCAGACCTTCTTGCCGCTTACGGCAAAAAGAAATGCAAGGGCAGTCTTGTTGTTGCCACCGATGATGATGTCATCTACCTGTATGCGGAAGACGCCACAGAGAAGGACGGACAGACCCTCGTGTCTCAGGATACTGTTTTCGACATAGCTTCATGCAGCAAGCTTTATACTGCCGTATGCATCCTCCAGCTGCAGGAAAAGGGAAAGCTCGACATCAACGACACGCTCGGCAAATACTTTCCCGAATATGAGACAGGCAAAGACATAACGATATATAATCTCCTTCACATGAATTCCGGCATCCCGGATTATCTCAATGAACCCGAACTGTTCTGGGGCCTCGAAGGCGAAGCGTTGAACGACCGCATGCGCGACCTCTATCACGACAATATCTCCGATGAGGAATTCCTGAAGACGATGTATGCCGCGCCTTTGCTTTATGCTCCGGGCACCCTGATGACATACAGCAACACCAATTACAAACTCCTCGCCTACATAATCGAGAAAGTGTCAGGCATGAAGTACTGCGATTATCTGGAGAAGCACATCTTTAAACCTTGCGGCATGAAGAATTCATATTCCATGAGAGTCGACAAGTATACCTATGTGCCCGTGGACTTTAAGGAACAGCTGGAATTCGGAGCCGTTGATGAACACGGTTATTCGATGTCCCCGAACAGCGAGAGGGGAGACGGCGGGATCTGTACCTGCCTTACCGATTTCCTGGCTTTCGACAGGGCACTGTTCAACGGCAAGCTCCTGAAGGAGGAATCTATGGAGATCCTTCTTAAAAACGACAAAGGATATTGCTGCGGCCTGATGCCCGATAACAGCATCGGCTACGGTCATACAGGCGGCGGTTTCACGGCACGGACAAACAACAGCATAATCATGTCGGAGAAATACGGGCATATCTACTTCATCTCAATGGAACATTGCTGACATGCATCTATGTGTTTTACAGAAGTATCTGATCTTCAATTATGAGTTAATATCTTAAGGGGGAAATCATTATGGAAAAAGAGATCGTCGGTTTATTGGCAGTCCTTCTTTGCTGTGTGATCGTGGCATCCTGCCAGAAAAAAGGTCAGGAAGAGACAACGGCATCTTCAGAATCCAAGACAGAGACTGAGACTTCGGAGGAAGATGACGGTATCTCGGAGGGCGACCACATCCTGTTCGGCACCTATCCGCAAAGTGCCATGTCAGGAACGGATACGTTTGAGACCGAACCCATCGAGTGGCGCGTGCTCGAGATCCGTGACGGCAAAGCCCTGATCATGTCTGAATATCTGCTCGATGTGACCATGTACTACTACGACATGGCGGATATTACCTGGGAGAAGAGCTCCATCAGGAAATGGTTAAACGAGAAGTTCTACGATGCTGCTTTCTCAGACAGCGAGAAGAGCCTGATACAGACCGCAACGATAAAGAATGATGACAACCCGTTATACGGAACCCCTGGCGGCAACGACACCGAGGATAAGGTGTTCTGTCTGAGCCTCGAGGAAGCCCAGTTGTATTTCACGGGCACTGAAGACCGCATGTCCGCTCTTACTGATTATGCTGTTTCCCGCGGCGCATCGGTAAATGAAGAAAATAAACCTGAAAACGGCATGAAGACAGGCTGGTGGTGGCTTCGTACGCCTGCTTCATCTGCCAACAGAGCTGCAGAAGTGGACTGCTTCGGCAACATTGACACCGTTAAAAATGCCGACGGTGTTGACGGCTGCTTAGTCTTTTCCGAGGGAATCTGCGTCCGTCCTGTTGTCTGGATCACGCTTACTGACTCGATCGAAGAGGTTAAGCCTTAAAAGACCGCTTTCTATCCGCAAGCAGCCTACAGATCAAAACAGATCAGACGAAGGCAGTCAAGCCCGGAGCATTCTCCAGAATGTGGCGGTGCCAGGCTTGACGGCCTCAAGGTTGATCTGTAAACCCATGATGGCTGCTTGCGGTCTGAGATCCAAAGGATTACCATTTTTTTCCTGAAATACCGTATGTTCCCGGCCCTATTTCTTTGTCGCAAAATCATGTTCACGTTGTCGGGAATCATGTCGGTTACTGTCGGATTTTGTCTGTTTTCAGGGATTTTATCCGACAAATATTGTAGACGTTTGGAGCTATACGTCGATTTTGTCTTAAACCCCAAGAAAATAGTTATAGTTCTTTAAAACCGGCTGTTTTGGCTTTTCCGGGCGACAAAGTGCGACAAGGAACCGACATGAAAACACTATTGTTTCCGTACAAAAACCGACAGGACCGACACAATATTACGTAAACCGACAGGCAATCTTACAGACAAACGACAAAAGTCCCTTTAAAACCGACACGCAAATAGCATCAGGAAGGTATATATTTTCCGGCATGACCTTCGGCAAAACCCACATTGCAATGATGTTTTTGCCGAAGGTGTTTTTAGACATCAACCAAGCTCTTGTACCAGAGAACTTATTATCAGATTTGATATAATGAAATTGATAGCTAAGCGTCTTTGATACGTTTGGTTACTTATATTGTTACTGGAGGGAATGCTTTTATGAAGAGAATAGTAACTGGTGTTTTATGTTTTGTGTTCTTGTTCTCGGTGTTTGGATGTTCAAGATCTAAAAAGGATAATAATAGTCTTTTAGATGAAGATCGTTGGAATCATATTCAAGATGATGATAAAGACGATGATAAAAAAGACGATAAAGATGATGATAAAGACGATGACAAGAAAGACGATAGAGATGATGACAAAGACAATGTCGATGATGATGACATTGAGTATGACATCGATATAGATGAATATGACTGGGAAGACGATGAAGATATTGGAGAAGAAGACTCTTTTAGTGATAGAGTTTTTGATCCATTAAATTCTTTGCCTGATTACGATACATTCGTATTTATTACGCAGAAAGTAGCGCCTGACAAGGATATAAGTGTTTCTGATATGAGGACGTTTACTCAATCTCCGTCTAATTATGATTATGTTTGCGTTGGTTGGTATGGAGGTTTTGGATCGAGATGGGATATGAGTTTTTATGATTATGAAGAGGATTGCAAGAGTTTGTTTTCTGAATATATCAAACTATTAGATACAGATGTTTATGATGAAGTATTTTCCGGCGACCTCTTTTATAATGATTTTGGAGACAACGGATACATAATTGCCGATGTCTATTGCTATAGGGATGGCGAGTTTTTTGATGAAGACCAATATTACTATGGCGGAATATTTTATTGCAGAGAGCGAATGTTAGAAGTTTGGTTTGTAAGTGATGAGCCATTTAAGAATTCAGAAATGGATTATATTGATCAAATCCTTACGTCTTATGTGTTACCAACTCCTAGAGGATGATTATTAATTTCTGATAAACACGTTAAAAAAATGCATTTCGAATAATAAGAATATTGAATAGGGGTCTCTGAATTTGAGACCCCTTTACTTACTACAGAAATTTCGATAGGAAATGTTATTGCTAGTTTCCTTAATCTTGAAAAATGCGTCTTTAGCCCGTCAAGCCCTAAACTTCACCGTGGCAGTAAACGTCCTTTTTTCGGACGTCAGCCCGAGCCTGTAACCTAAGATGCTCAGGTTGTTGTCGGCAATAGACAGCCCAAGGCCGGACCCTTTGCTGCCCCTGGTGTTATCGCCTTTGACGAAAGGCTGCTTCAGGGATTCCACATCGGCATAGTTCATGTTAGTGCTGTTTGTTATCGTGAGCGCCTCGGGCGCGATCCTAATAATGACAGTGACGTTCTTATCGCCGTATCTGTCGCAGTTTGAGAAGAGATTGTCCAATGCCTGCTTAAACAGCTTCCTGTCTGTCTTGAGCGTTACGTCATTGCCGGTTATCTCCGTCTTCATGTCAGGGAAAGCGGTGAGGCTTTCTTTAATAAGAGCCTGTACACTTACGGGTTCTGCGGTTACAACTGTCTTGCGCGATTCGCTTTTCGAGAGTGAGAGGATGTCCGTGATCATTTGATCCATCGACTCGACCTTGTCTGTTATGTTTTTCGAGTAATCGCGGATCTTTGCAGGGTCATCTGCCGAAGCTTCGATGTTCTCGGCATAAGCGCGGATCGCCGCCAGGGGAGTCTTGAGGTCATGCGCCATGGCTTCGGTCGTCTTGGTCCTGTAGAGGAAGATGTTCCAAATGGTCTTTTCCCTCTGATACTTTACGAAAGCGAGGATGAGGGATATGGCAAAGGTAAGGAAAAGACTGACGGAGATTATCAGGGCCGAAGATATGGGCGCGAGCTCGAAAACGGACTTTTCCACGGGATATGTGTACGTGATCATCCAGGGGAAATTCTGATCCGCAATCTCAGGTTTGACCATGAGTTCATATTCTTCCTGCGTGAAACAGGTATAAGTCATATCCGGGAAGCTGAATATAAGGAGGTCCGAGTTATCTAACGTAAGATCCGGATCCGCCCTGTAAAAGATCTGCAGAGTTCTGTAATCTTCGTAAATGCCGTCCAGTTCGAAAAATTCATATCCCTTTGTGTCCATCGGAGTGCAGTCAACTTTATAGCTTTCGCCTTCATCGTTTCTGACTCTTACTATGCCGGGTATGAATGTGTTTTCTTCGTAATTGATATATATGGTCTGGACTTCATAAGAATATTCATCGCCGACGTATTCAGCCATTCCCGGAGTTGCGGCAAAAAGCGGATCGTAATTGTTCCTGATCCAGCGGTCTGAAAATATCTTATAACTGATCTTGCCGTCCATATATTCATTTACCGGATCCAGATAAGATATGTCCTCGATTGATAAGACGAACGATCTGTTCGTGCCTTCGTCCGGAATGATGACGATCGCAGTATCCCTGTCGGTTGCTATCTTCATGTCACCGATGCATAATTCCGCATAGTTGTCATCGCAGGCCGCATACGCGTGGAAATTGAGAAGAACTGCATACATATACCGGTCGTATTCCATTTTTCCGGGATCAGCAGCGCAATAATTTACGACCGTTTCTTCAATGTAGTTCCTCTGTTCGTTCAGAATGTCCCATCTCTTATTCTGGGTGTAGCTGTCGAGCAGCTTTAACGATATCAATGCAAGGAGCGCAAATGCTCCCAGACAGACAAGTAA
Organism: uncultured Clostridia bacterium; assembly: GCA_947167045.1. Taxonomy (GTDB): domain Bacteria; phylum Bacillota; class Clostridia; order Saccharofermentanales; family Saccharofermentanaceae; genus Saccharofermentans. Next base: position 64,180 of record CAMVGO010000001.1, on the reverse strand, counting down.
TCTGATACCGAATATCTTAAAAAACTTCGGCTTGGTGATGGACTGCTTATTCTTCATACGTCCGCTCCTTTTCCCGCTGATCAGCAGATCTTGTAACCTCCGCCGATCACAGTCCTGATCGCTTTTCCGGAATCACCGAGGCTCTTTCTCAGCTTCTTGATGTGGGTGTCCACGACCCTGTCCGAGCCGTCGAACCCCATTCCCCATACCTGATCTAAGAGCCTGTCTCTTCCGAGTACGATCCCTCTGTTCTCCATGAGAACCTTGAGGAGGAAATATTCTTTGGGAGCGAGCGTGACTTTTTGTCCGCTAACCTCAACTTCCATGCGCAAAGGATAGAGCCTGATGTCACCGCATTCGAGCACCGGTTCATTCTGAAGATCCGCGTCAGTCCTGTTAAGGAGCGCGAGGCACTTGGCATACAGCACCTTGAGCGAAAAAGGCTTGACCATGTAATCGTCGGCGCCCGTCTCATATCCCTTCAGGATATTGCTCTCATTGCCCAACGCCGTCACGAACACGATGGGACACCTGCTCTTTCCTCTCAGAGCCTTGCAGACTTCAAATCCGTTCGCACCGGGAAGCATGATATCCAGGACCGCTATGTCGTAGTCTTTGCTGCCGATAAGGGCGATCGCACTGTTGCCGTCAGCTGCGGCGTCGACCTCAAAAGAACCCTTGCTCCTGAAAAAGTCGGCAACAAGCGTCAAAAGCTCTTCCGAGTCCTCTACGATCAAGATCCTAGCCATCTACTTATTTCCTCCCTGGGGAAATGTTATACCGCGCATGTGTCCTTTATATGTCCTGTTGAAAGACCCTTCTTGCCAGGTTTATTTGCTTACCCGGATTTCGAATGCTAATTAAGATTTTACCGCATAATTTGTAAACAATGGGAACCGTTGCTGGAACGATCTGCAGTTATCTTAAAGCAATCCGGTTCTTGTCACTTGAGAACTGATTTGATAATCTACGTTTATAATTTAAGTTGTTCTATTAATGATTTGAAGATAACTAATTACTGTATTTAGAGGTGAATGTTATGCACAAAAGATTGTTTTCTGCGGTATTAATAGCATGCATGATGTTGTCTGTTGCAGCTTGTGATAACACCGGAAATGATAATAGACGGGATAACAGAAATCGAGACGAAGTTAATGAAACGAAGGCTACCATAAGCACAGATGTAGATGTGCCGGATCAGAGTATTGCTGAAGTCACAGATATTACTGATGTTTCTGAAGTTTCTGAAGATGAAACGGTAAAGCCTGTCAAAATTATAAAGAAATACACTAATGATGAATTGCGTTTGACCACTGAATATGATTTAGAAGGTCATGAGATCAAGGTAACTTATCACTATGATAGAGAGATTGATTTTATTGGTACTATTTCAAGTGGTAACTGGGATAGTTCTGAATATGATGACAAGGGAAATCTGATAAAGCTTTCCCGATATGATTGCGATGGCAACATATTAGATTGGGAAGAATACGAATACGATTCTTCTTGTAATATGATCAAGAAAACATACTTCCGTGATGGTAAAAAAGGAAGTGTTTATGAATATGATTACGATGATTCCGGAAATATAACAACAGAAAAGATTAGCAATGATGATACGTTAAAGTATTGGAATGACTATGAGTGGGATTCTTATGGCAACCTAACTAAAGGAATAGTCCGTTATCCTGACGGAACTATATTAATGACAAATACATATGATAATGAATATGACAATGATGGAAACTTAGTTTGTTGTACTACATATGCATTTAATGAGTATTATCCCGATGGTCAGATTGCCGAACGAAAGGAATTTGAATACAATACTAGCGGATTATGCACAAAGAAGTTAGGTTATGATGGTTTAGGCAATTTAGCTTATCACGAGGAATGGGAATACAATGAAAAGGGAGAGGAAATAAAGGATATTAAATATACTTTTTTTGGAGATCCGTCTGGTCGGATAGAGGAAATATGGGAATATGAATACGATATCAACGGTAACAGAATTAAAAGAATACTTACTGAATATGCCGCCGATGGAAGTGTGAGTGATACATCTACTGTTAATTACAGATATGAATACATCTATTATGATTAATGTATTCGCAGATTAAATCTCCGTCTTCGGAAACACTTCTTTGCCGATCTGTTGCTTATGCGTCATAGACGCACCTGTTTACTGATTGTTTGCCCTTTCCGCTGTTGTGATAATGATGTCATCAAACGAAATTACCTACGGAGGAAACAGAAATGATGACTCATAATTCGATCAATGATAAGGATATGGCACTTATGGAACTGAACCTTGACGAAATGGATACCGTCAGTGGCGGCCTGGACTTTAGACATTCCGTCAACGGCATAGCCGAAGTTGTTAAGGATGTTTACGACTGGTTTTCTGATTGGTTCTGATGCTTGTTAAGAAGTAAAGATATCGTTTTTCGGGAAAACTCTTCAATAACGATACTTTTTGAAAAGCAAAGGTATCGTTTTCAGAGAAAACTTTCCAATAACGATATCTTCTGAAAGGTGAAAGTATCGTTTTTGGAAGAAAACCTCCGATTACGATATTTGCTGAGAAAAAAAGGTATCGTTTTTGGAGAAAAATCTCCATTTACGATACCTTTCACTTTTTCGGACCGTTGTCACCCGAAGGCAGACGCTTCAACAACGACTCTTATGTAAAAATACCGTCCCAGTAATGCTCGGAAACGATCTCACCGGTCTTTGCGTCGACATCGACCGTGCTGTATTTGTTGACCGTGAATCTGTAAAGAACCCTGCCGTCGGCATCTGCCACGAGATCGTATGTGCCGCTGATCTGTCCTTTTCCTACCTTTAATGCCTTCTCGGACTTTGACGCATTCTCATATACTATGTTGAAAACTTTTTCGGCATCCATCAGACCGATCTTGCTGAAGTCCGTGCGTCTGAACCTGGAGTTGATCTCCCAGTGGCTGCCGGCTCCCTCGTCATACCAGCAGGTCATGTCGGCCGTATCGAAGATTACGCCGTCCTTCATCATCTTGCCGAAGAAACGGAATTCGCCCCTCACTTCGGATTCGCCTATCCCGTACACATAGATGTCATCGTGGATCTCCTTGTCGGCTTCCTGGAGCTGTTCGATCATGTGATCCTTGTAATCACGGTCGCGGTCGTTTTGATCGAAAAGATCAGCCGGATAGTATGTGTGTTCCCCGACCAGGACAAGCTCGGTTGCCTTAAACATTCCGGCAGCGATGTCCGTGTTATTCCCAACGCTCGTGGCATCCGTGGGTTCCGCTGTGCCTTGGGTATCTGCGGCATCTCCATTATCCGAAGCACCTTCAACCCCGATATCATCCTCAAGCTCCGTGGCCTCAGAGTTTTCCTTGATCACCTCAGTCGTCGGTGCTGTGGTCCCGCCGCCTGTTTTCCCGCAGGCTGCGACACCGGCCAGAAGAAGTGCCGTGAGTAAAAGTGTCAGTGACGTTTTCATATATTTTTTCATGGTTATCCCCACCTCCTATACCATATATACAGTAAGTAATATAAGAATGTTGCACTCACGGAGAATTTTCTTTTTCGTTATCCATACAGTACAATCTTAATCGTTCGGATAAAGACAGGAGGTGTCCAATGAAGACCCGGATAAATGCGAAATACTTTATTAGTGCAGCTGCCGCAGCTGTTGCCGTGGCTTCGATCGGCTGTATCGCCATGGCTGACGAAGTTCAGACGGAAGACGGATCGTCAGATGAGACGGTTGCCGTTATTTATGAGGTCGAGGAGACCGTTGCCGATGAGGCTTCATATGCCAAAGACGGCTGGTCCAAAGAAGATGGTTACTGGTATTACTACATCGATGGCGAAAAAGCGGTAAGCTGGCAGGAGATTGGCGGCAAGTGGTATTACTTCAGTCAGTCCGGCAGGATGCAGACCGGCTCGATCCATGATTACAAAAATGACGTGTATTACATAACGGGAACGGATGGCGCAATGCTGGCAGACCAGTGGATCCTTTATAGCGGATCGTGGCATTATGCCGGAAAAAACGGAAAGCTTTACACAGACTGGAAGAAGATGGACGGCAAGTGGTACTACTTCAACAGTGTCGGTGTTCTCATGACCGGCTTTAACAACTTTAAAGGCACATACTACTACTTTGGCAACGACGGTGCTATGCGGACAGGCTGGGTAAAATACAATGACCGCTGGTATTACTTTGATCCGGTTTCCGGTAATGCGGTAAAAGGCTTTCAAGAGCTCGATGGGAAGTGGTATTACTTCGCTGAGGATGATTTTTACGGACCGTATATGAAGACCAATAACAGGGTTTATCTCGACGGCAAGATCTATGGCTTTGACGAAAACGGCGTCATGAGGACGGGCTGGTTCCGTTACAATGAAGGGTGGTTTTATTTCGATCATGCCACGGGAGCAGCCATACGAGGCTGGCATAAGATCGGCGGCATATGGTATTACTTCTATGAGGATCCCTCAAGCCTTCCCTATACACCACACGGACTTACTGAGGTCGATGGCAAGAATTATTATTTTGATCCCGATACCGGCGAAATGGTTACCGGCAAATGGATCAGTCTGTACATCGGTTTTGCGGAGCGCTGGATATATGCGGACAAGAGCGGTGAAGTGGTCACAGGCTGGAACAGGATCGGCGGGAAGTGGTATTACTTCGGCTCGGCTAAATCACCCTATATGTATACCGGTTTCCAGACCTTCGATGGCAGCAGCTACTATTTCACCGATAAAGGTGTTCTCTCATACGGATGGGTCAAATATAACAACAGGTATTACTATGCCGGAAACGACGGTAGCCTCCTGAAGGAGACATGGAAGTTTATCGAAGGTAAGTGGTACTATTTCGACTCGGCCGGCGTAATGAAGACCGGATTATGCAAGATCGACGGCATTTACTATGACTTCGGTCCTGACGGCGCCTGCCGCAATCCATACTCAGATATAAGATAGTAACTTGTCAGATACATAGTTAAATACTAAGCGGGCTGTCTCGAAATGTTGATAACATCTTGAGGCAGCCCTTACTTTTGGATTGGCGGAGATGGCAGGTATCGTTTTCGAAGAGTTTTTCCATAAAACGATATCGTTGCTCACCCTCTGATATCGTTATTGAAGATTTTTCCCCGAAAACGATATCGTTGCTCACCCTCTGATATCGTTTTCGAAGATTTTTTCTCAAAAGCGATATCGTTGCGCACCCTCTGATATCGTTATTGAAGATTTTTTCTCAAAAGCGATATCGTTGCGCACCCTCCGATATCGTTATCGAAGATTCTTTCTCAATAACGATATCTTTGTCTTTCCGAAGATATCGTTTTCGAGGACTTTTTCCATAAAACGATACACCGTGCTGAAAGTATCCAGTTTCGAAATATATATGAGGCTTGGGGATACAACAATGCTCGAAATATCCCAACGGAAGGTTTTTTGCGACTTTGGGATAAAAATAGAGCGCGAAAATATCCCAAGAAGAGGTTTTCTTGCTGTTTGGGATAAAATCTGAGCCGAAAATTATCCCAAGTAAAGCATTTTTGAACTATTGGGATAATTCTGCCTCTGAAAATTATCCCTCAGAGGCAATAATTTACAGTTTGGGATAATTTGCCGACTATGGAGTCAAATCCGGCTGTGGCCGTCATTTCCTGGCCGGGTATTGACCCTGCGCAGACATCGGATAGTTTACGGAACAGCCGTTATTCGTCAAAGAACGTATTCTCATTTTTATCATTCTTTATCATTCACGCCCTTTGCCCACCTCTTCGCCAGCCCGGATCCCCGCACCTCATCAGCCGCCCATCCACCGCCCGAATACCCGTCAAACCCCACTGTTTTAGGGAAAGTTGTATATCTGCATGCCCCTTTTCTTGTAAACATTCCCTATAATTTTTTTGATAAAATGAATATTACTTAATTATAAGGAGGATAGAATAATGGGAATTAAGAAAATTCTGGCTTCCGCACTGACCGCGGGAATGATGCTGTCATTCATACCGGCAACGGCCATGGCGGATTCGACGGGGTGGAAGGAAGAGAATTACGGCTGGCGTTACTATACTTCCGGTACGGAATATGTAAAGAATGCCTGGAAGGAGATCGGCGGATACTGGTATTACTTCTATGATGACGGATACACCCTCACCAATACCTGGGCCATGATCGACGGTAAGGTCTATCATTTCGACGCGAAGGGCCACATGGAAAAGAACAAGTGGGTCGAGCGCGGACATCTGGGTCTCGGCTACGATGCCAACGGAAATTGGTTAGAGGATGAGACAAAGCCCGGCTGGGGTTACGTCGGTTCCAACGGAGCCGCTTACAGCGGATGGCAGAAGATAAACGGCAGCTGGTATTTCTTCGGAGACAGCAACGATGAAGGCTACTATTCGGAATACGGTGTCATGTATGCCGGAATGCGCTCGTTGAACGACGGTTGTTATTATTTCGGCGAAAACGGCAAGATGAGGAGCAACTTCTGGTATAAGGATGATACCGGACACTGGTTCTATTTTGACTCCAATGGAAAGGCTGTCGAAGGCTGGAAAAAGATAAATAACAAGTGGTATTACTTCGATCCTTTCGGCTACTACGGAAGTACGATGAGCACAGGTGTCAAGGCAGACTACAACAGCGAGGAGTGGTCGGTATGGGCTTTTGAGAACGACGGAACACTTACGACCAGGACCGGATGGTTCTACGATTACGGTGAATGGTACTACGTCAAGGGCGGCGGTGAATGCTGCAGGAGCGAATGGGTCAAGAGCAACGGCAAATGGTACTATTTCGGCGTTCTGGGCAAGATGATGAAAGGGCAGAAGAACGTTGTCATCAACGGCAAGGCTTATGACTTTGATTCGAACGGCGTCTGCACGAATCCCGATTCCGGCAGAACGGTAAAAGGCTGGCTCGAGTCATATAACGACTGGTACGAGGAGAAAGGCTGGGTCTACGCTGATAAGAACGGAAAGCTCTATGAGGATCAGTGGCTCACTTACGGCGGATCCAAGTATTATTTCGATTACAGCGGATTCATGGTCGCAGGTGAGGAGGAATACCGTGTCGACGGCAGGCTCTATTCCTTTGATAAGGACGGAAAGTCAAAAGATATCACCGGCAACAAGACCGGCTGGAGCAAGATAAACGGCTATGATGTTTATATCGAATCAGACGGAAAGCTGGCCGAGGGCTGGAAGCAGATCAATGGCAAGTGGTATCTGTTCGATGAATATAACGGCGCCGCAGCACGCAACGGGTTCTACTATTGGTGGGGAGATACAGCCTATATCTTCAATGAGAAGTGCGAAATGGTCACAGGCTGGTATCAGTATGAAGATCAGTGGTTCTACGCCGGCAAGGATGGAAATCTTGTAGCCGACAAGTGGATCAAGTCCGGCAGTTCCTGGTATTACTTGTCACCCTTGTGTTCAGCTGCAGATTACGAGCACTATGTCGTTGACGGTTATGTTTATAATTTCGATTCCAACGGCAAGTGCCTGAATCCCGACAATCCGGATAACGTTATTATTCTTTGGCAAGACTGAGGAGGACTTTTATGAGATTTAAGAAGATTATGGCTTCCGCCCTGACTGCGGGCATGATGCTCTCATTCATCCCGGCTGCAACGGCCATGGCGGATACAACAGGATGGGAGGGCGAAGGTGAATACTGGCGCTACTATACATCTGAAACAGAATATTACAAGAACACCTGGAAAGAGATCGACGGGTACTGGTATTACTTCACGGATGACGGCAGTATCATCGTAAACTGCTGGGCGATGATCGACGGTAAAGCTTACCATTTCGACACCAAGGGTCACATGGAAAAGAACAAGTGGATCAAGCGCGGAAAGCTTCACCTCGGATACAATTCTGACGGTTACTGGCTGGAAGACGAAACAAAACCCGGCTGGGGCTATGTAGGTTCGAACGGCGTGGCATACACAGGCTGGAAGAAGATGAATGGCAGCTGGTATTTCTTCGGCAATGATAATAACGATAATGAATATGGCCAGTATTGCGCAATGTATGCCGGAATGCGCGAAATAGGCGACACATACTATTATTTTGGGTTTGACGGCAAGATGCGCACCAACACATGGTTTGAGGACGATGCCGGCAACTATTATTATTTCGGCTCGGACGGAAAGGTCGTTGAAGGCTGGAAGAAGATCAATGGAAAGTGGTTTTACTTTGATCCTTACGCTTGGCCGAGCAATATCATGGCCACGGGCGCCTGGATCGATTATTACGATAATTGGACCGGTTGGGCTCCCTGGGTATTTGACAGCAACGGTGCACTGACATCCAAGACCGGCTGGTACTATGATACCGACAAAGAATACTGGTACTATATCAAGGGCGGCGGTAAGTGCCGTCAAAACGAATGGTACAAAGAAGGCGGCAAGTGGTACTACTTCGACAATCAAGGATGCATGGTAGCCGGCAAGACTAACTTCATTATCAACGAAAAAGGCTATGATTTCGATTCAAATGGTGTCTGCAAGAATCCTGATTCCGGCAAAACTATCAAGGGATGGACAAAGGCATGTATCAATTGGGTTGGATCAGATGTATGGGTATACGGTGACTCGAACGGAAATCTATACAGGGATAAGTGGCTTACTTCAGGCAGCGCAAAGTATTATTTCGATGTTGATGGCGTCATGGTCAGCAATTATAGTGTTTACGAGGTCGACGGCAAAGTCTATTCTTTCGATGCTTCCGGAAAAGCAACTGACCTTTCGGGAAACAAAAAAGGCTGGATCGAGGTAGCTCTCTCGATACAGAATTCATACGTTTATATTGGTTCCGACGGCAATCTTTATAAGGGCTGGAAGCAGATAAACGGCAAATGGTACTATTTCGAAGAGTATAACGGCGTTGCCATGCGCGGGACATACTTATACGATTATGACGGCGATTATATCTTCGATGATAATTGTGTCCTTCAGACCGGATGGAGTTACTGTAACGGCGATTGGCATTATTCAGGTTCAAACGGAAAAGTCGTCAAAGACAAATGGATAAAGACAAACGGCTCCTGGTATTACCTCAACGAATTTGGAAATATGGTCACCGGAGAGTACATTGTTCACGGCTTGCGTTATCAGTTCAGTGATGACGGCAAGTGCTTGAATCCCGATGAACCGGAAAGAGTAGTATTATTGTGCAGGTAAGGGAAATTCTGCTGTAAACCGGCATTGCGATTTGATCTGACAACCGGATGGACCGGTCCGCCTCATTGTGCGGGCCGGCCCTTTTCTATTTGAACTTGTATATATGGCACCCCATTTTCTTGTAAACATTGTTATTGATTTACTTGATAAAATATAGTCATCTTTTTTTGAGGAGGATGGAACTATGGTAATGAGAAAGCTCCTTGCTGGCGCCCTTACGGCGGGAATGATGCTGTCGTTCATACCGGCGACGGCTATGGCTGCAAACAAGGGCTGGGTCGAAGGCGATTACGGCTGGCGCTACTACACTTCGGATACTGATTATCTGAAGGACACATGGCAGGAGATCGACGGTCACTGGTTCTATTTCTACGAAGACGGATGCATGGCCCGTAATTCCTGGGTCTTTATCGGAGGCAAGCTGTATCACTTTAACGACAAAGGCCACATGGAGAAGAACAAGTGGATCGAAGGCGAGAAGTGGGTCGACTATTACGATGAAAACGGAAAGCCTGTCTACTCCAAACCGACATGGCGTTTTGTCGGCTCCGACGGTGCGGCTTATGCCGGCTGGAAGAAGATCGGCGGCAGCTGGTATTATTTCGATAATGAAAACACGGGCTATGGTTCGTTATACGGTACCATGTATTCCGGTCTGAGGTCGGTCGACTGGGATCTCTACTTCTTTGGCGATGACGGAAAGATGAAGACAAAGTGCTGGGCTAAGGACGAGGAAGGCGGCTGGCATTATTTTGGCTCGGACGGCAAGGGCTGTGAAGACTGGCAGCAGATAAACGGCAAGTGGTATCTGTTCAACGGTTTCTCATATTATTCCCATTCAATGTGCACCGGCGCCTCAATGGATTGGAGCACGGACAAGCTCAAGGTCTGGGTATTGGAAGATAACGGCGTCCTCACCACTAAAAAGGGATGGTATCAGGACAAGACCAGCAAGGAATGGTATTACATCAAGTCCGGCGGCCAGTGCATAACGAGCGAATGGTTCCAGAGCAGCGGCAAGTGGTACTATTTCGACTGCTACGGAAGAATGGTCGCAGATAAGACGAACTTCCTCATCAATGACAAGGCCTATGACTTCGCCTCGAGCGGCGTCTGCAAGAATCCGGATTCCGGCAGGAAGGTAACAGGCTGGCTCGAAGTCTGGAGCGACTGGAGAGAAGACAAGTACTGGGTCTTGGGAGACAAGAACGGAAAGATCCACAGAGATGAGATAGTCACATACGGCGGCAGCAAATACTACTTCGATTACGACGGCTTTATGCTCACCGGTTACGGTGCATATCTCATTGACGGCAAGGTCTATTCCATCGCCGAGGACGGAAAAGTGACCGACCTTGCGGGAAGCAAGAAAGGCTGGCTCGAGACCGATGAAGGCAGATGCTACATAGGCTCTGACGGCAAGGCTTACACCGGCTGGCAGCAGATCGGCGGCAAGTGGTACCTCTTCAGCACTTTTGACGGAACGGCTTACACGCATGTATGGGATATCGGCGATGAAGGCCTCTATGTTTTCAAGGACAACGGCGAAATGGCCACCGGCTGGTATTTCTGCGATAACAACTGGTACTATGCCAACTCGAACGGACGTCTCAATGTCGGCAAATGGGTCAACATCAGGGGCTCCTGGTACTACTTCAACGCATGGGGCGAGATGATCAGGGACTGCACATATCTCGTTAAGGGCTGCGGTTATGATTTCGATGCCGACGGTAAGTGCCTTAACCCGAACAAACCGCATGTAGTGGTCATCTGATATGATCTCGATGCCGACGGAAAGAGCGTTGATCAGAGCAAACTGTATGCTGTGGTCATCTGATAACTGAACTGATCGGCTAATATTTGAACAATCGAAGGAGGCTGTGCTCAAAAACGGGAGCAGCCTCCTTTTCTTATGCGGCGCGGAACCGTTGAGTTTACGGACTTTTGCCGTACGCAATATTGAAAATTGCATATATTTGCGCGCATTTATTGTAAAAACTGCTCTCCGGTTTCCTGTTAAGATTAGACTATCTTTACTTTATTCAGGAGGTCGGGCAAATGAGTTTAAAGAAGATATTGGCCGGAGCTTTAACTGCGGGCATGATGCTGTCGTTCATCCCTGCAACGGCGATGGCTGCGAACAAAGGCTGGGTCGAAGACGATGAGCGTTGGTATTATTACGTTTCGGATACCGAGTATCTGAAGGACACGTGGAAGGAAATAGACGGCAGCTGGTACTATTTCCTTGATGACGGCGTCATGACCAAAGACGGGTGGTATTTCATCGATGGCAAGATGTATCACTTCGACAAGCGCGGACACATGGAAAAGAACAAGTGGATCGAAGGCAGGAAGTGGGTCGACCATTACGATGACAACGGAAATCCGGTCTACTCCGAACCGAGATGGCGTTTTGTAGGTTCCGACGGTGCGGCATATTCCGGCTGGAAAAAGATGAGCGGCAGCTGGTACTACTTTGATGAAACGGATACCGACTACGTGAAAGATTACGGAGTCATGGCTTATGGCGTACGTTATATAGGCGGGGCAAGGTATTATTTCGGCGACAACGGGAAGATGAGATACAACTGCTGGGGTCAGGATTCTGAAAACAGATGGTTTTACTTTGGTTCTGACGGCAAAGCGGTCTCAGGCTGGAAGCAGATAAACGGAAATTGGTATCTGTTCCAGGATTATAACTGCGAAATGAGCACCGGTCCTGCGTATTCCTGGGATGAAAAAGATACAGGCTTCTGGATGCTCGAAAGAAACGGCGTTCTGACTTCGAAGACGGGATGGTATAAGTACAAGTTCGAGTATGAGGATGACGAATACTGGTATTACATCAAGTCCGGCGGTCAGTGCTGTTGCGATGAATGGTACAAGATCAACGGCAAATGGTACTATTTTGACTATAGAGGAAGAATGGTAGCGGATAAGTCCAATTATCTGATCAAAGACAAACTCTACGATTTTGCTTCGAGCGGCGTCTGTAAGAATCCGGATTCCGGCAGGAAAGCAACGGGCTGGCAGGAAGTCTGGATCCAGTGGTACGGCTATAAGGTCTGGATATACGGAGACAAGAACGGAAATCTCTACAAAGGTCAGTGGCTCAATTATGGCGGCTCGAAATACTATTTCGATTATGACGCGTGCATGAAATGCAGTGTAGTTTCTGTTATCGACGGAAAGCTCTATTCTTTTGACAAGGACGGCAAGGCAAAGGATGTTGCCGGAAACACAAAGGGATGGCTGGAACTCGATGAAGGCAGAGCTTATATAGGTTCTGACGGCAAGGCATATACGGATTGGCAGAAGATCGACGGCAAGTGGTATTACTTCGGTTGGGATGGTCTGGCAGCAACCGGTCGTTGGATCTTGGACGGAACCCAATACATTTTTAAGGATAACGGCGAGATGGTCACCGGCTGGTACGACGATGGCGACACCTGGTATTATGCCGATTCCAGCGGAAACCTCTATCAAAACAGATGGCTCAACTACAGGGGTTCCTGGTATTACTTCGATAATGGAGGTATCATGGTGCATTATGATTGGGAACCATTCATCATCAAGGGCCGCGGATATAAATTCTCCTCTGACGGCAAGTGTCTTAATCCTGATAAGCCCGTGGCAGCAAAAGTCTGGGACTGATACATTTCGCTGATCACAACTGAAATGCATAGGGGGCTGTCTCACTGAAAATGTGAGGCGGCCCTCTGTTTTGTCAGCATTCGGTTTTCCGATTCGGTAAGGTTCCGGCACGAGCTTTGTTTTTGCAGGAACAATCCGGTATATAAAAATTCGGCAAAGATTCGGCTATGCCGTATTTTTGCAAGATTTTTCCAAGCTAATGCTGGATAAATCTGAAAAACGGGGCTTTTATCAATATATCTTTTCTTGTGCTGGGGATCAGCTCTTCCGTCACTATTAAAAATGTCCGCGATATCTGCTGTTTTTTAATATTATTCATCGTCAACTATTAAAAATACCCTTGAAATGGCTTGTTTTTTAATAGTGAGTCACCGACCGCTTAGTCTGCCCCGCCTTGCCCGAAATATTTCCCGCCCGAAAACATGTCGCCTTCCAAGATCTCATCGCATCCCGAAAACAACATCTGCACATTCTCCTTATATCTGCAATATAGTCACGCTATCTCACATCCTGCGTCTTCCGCATTTGCTATAATCCGAATCATACGGACACAATAGGAATCAGACTTTACATCACATGCCGGAGGACAGGATATGCGTTTAGGAACATCTAGCCCCTTAAGACATGATTCACCTGAGGAATGGACGAAAAACCAGACCGAACTGGGATGCGGCGCGGTGGTATTTCCGCTGTCGGCCGACAGTTCTGAAGAAGAGATAGAAGCCTACGCCGGTGCCGCTAAAGCAAGCGGTCTCCTGATAGCCGAAGTCGGCATCTGGAGAAACGCGATGTCAACAGATCCCAATGACAGAAAAGCGCAGAGAGATTACTGTGTAAGACAGCTGCAGCTGGCTGACAGGTTAGGCGCGAGATGCGCCGTGAACGTCGCGGGTGCGATGGGTCCAAGGTGGGACGGTCACTATAAAGAGAACTTCTCAAAAGAGACCAGGGCTGAGATCGTGAAGATGGTTCAGGAGATAATAGACAGGGCGGAAGTAAAGAACACTTACTTCACGTTGGAGCCGATGCCTTGGATGGTGCCGACGGGTCCTGAAGATTACGCAAGGCTGATAGAGGAAGTCGGCCGCGACAGATTCGCAGTCCACATGGACATAATAAACATGACCAATTCTCTCGAAAGATACTATGAGGCTGAAGCCTTCATAGACAGGTGCGCGGAGATCCTCGGCAACAGGATAAGGAGCTGCCACATCAAGGACATCCACCTTAAGGAGGAATACACTTTCCAGCTGGAGGAGTGCGCTCCGGGAAAGGGTGAATATCCGCTGCGTTATTACGTTGAGAAGATGAACTCGATCGATCCGGACATGCCCGTCATACTCGAACACTTAAATACCGACGAAGAATACATTCAGTACATGAATTACCTCAAGGAGGTGCTCTATGGCATACAGTAGGATATCAGACGCAAACGAGATCACCGCGCGCTACATGGACAGCATCCTCATAAAGGAGTGCCTCATTGATTCCGTGGTGGCGGATACTTCCACGGAACTTTTCGGCACCACATTTTCGAGCCCGGTGATGACGCCTGCTTTTTCGCATCTGAAGCAGTTTAACGGAAGAGAACTTACAGGCCTTGAGGAGTATTCGATCGCCGCGAAAAACATGAACATCCTGAACTTCGTCGGCATGATGGAAAACGACATGTATAAGCGCATCGCTGACACGGGCGCGAAAACGGTACGCATCGTTAAGCCCTATGCCGACAACGAAAAGGTGAGAGACCAGATGAGGTTCGCCGAAGATAACGGCGCATTCGGCATCGGAATGGACATAGACCATATCTTCGGCAATGACGGACTCGACGTCGTAATAGGCGAGCAGATGGCCGTCCAGACTTCGGACATGATAGGCTCCTACATCGCATCGACAAAACTGCCGTTCTTTATCAAGGGCGTGCTGAGCGAGGAGGAAGCGGTCAAATGCGCCGACCTGGGCGCGAAGGCGATAATAGTAAGCCACCATCACGGCAGGCTCCCTTACGCAGTTCCGCCGCTCATGGTGCTTCCTTCGATAAAGAAAGCGCTCGGGGGCAGGGACGTGAAGATAATCGTCGACTGCAGTATCTCTTCGGGCGCTGACGTCTATAAGTGTCTCGCGCTTGGCGCAGATGCCGCCGCCGTCGGAAGATCCATGCTGCCTTCTCTGGAAGAGGGAGGAACTGAAGGCATGGAGAAGTTCCTGTCGGACGTTAATGCCGAGCTCAGGTACATCATGAGCTGCACGGGATTTGCGCACGTTGAGGACATCGATGACAGGTGCATCGTTAAGACATAAGGCTGTAGGACGCGTCATTCAGACGTGAGGCCTTAGTATGCATCATTCGGGCTTTTGATTTTTTTGCCTTTTCTGAGGGGCGAAAAAGCAAAAATTATCTGTTTTTTGCTTTTTTTCTATATTTTTTCAAAGAAAAAAGCAAAACCAGTTCGCCCGGTTACTTACGTAATCTTCTTTATCAGGAAATATTTGCTCAGCTTCGGGTTCTTGTCTTCTCTGACGAACTCGATCTCATAGCCGAGCTTCTTGTAGAACTCGGGTGCCTGGAACCCGAACGTGGTGAGCGCGATCTTCTCGTAGCCTTTGCCCCTGTAGGCGTCTTCGACGGCTTTTACGAGCATGCTGCCGATGCCGCCTCTTCTGCAGTTTCTTCCGACAATGAGATCGCCTATGTGCACTTCGTTATAGTAAGCGCGGCCCGTGATGGCGCCCATGAGCTCGCCGTCCTCCTCGGCCGTGAAGCAGAACTCCTCGTAGTTTAGTTCCACTCCGCTCTGCTCGCCGTACAATGCGAATTCTTCGCCGATGAAATCACCGGTCCTGCTGTCAGTTTCGTCCATTCTCTTTATTATCATGATTCCGTTCCTTTTGATCTATATCGT
This sequence comes from uncultured Clostridia bacterium, assembly GCA_947167045.1. GTDB lineage: Bacteria > Bacillota > Clostridia > Saccharofermentanales > Saccharofermentanaceae > Saccharofermentans. Next base: position 48,421 of record CAMVGO010000001.1, on the reverse strand, counting down.
GTTTTCAAGTCTGACGATAACCCACATCAGTCCAAAAAACAACTTCTTTATCCCGGTCTTCAGCCGGCATCCCGCGAACTGCCGAAATATAAGCCGGTCAGCAGAGGGGAGGCGCTGACCGGCTGCGAAAAAGGGATAAAACCCAAACGGAATATTCTTATTTAAGTTCCTCTTTTATGAACTTCAGGTAGCACAGACCGAGAGTCAGTTCGATCGCCGCATCGAGATTCTTTACCGGGAGTGAGATGATCACGCAGATGTTGGAGAAGGCCGACTCTTTCGAGCAGTCTGTCGATCCTGGACGCATCGACCTGTCCGTCTTCGACAGCCGTAAGTCCCGTAGAACTTACTGAGTCCGTTTATCTTCAGTATGGTCTCACTCATATAAAAATCTCCCCTTTGGTCCGTGAATACCTATACGATACTTCGCGAACCTTAAGGGGAGACTCGGTTTATCTTAATGTAGCCTTAACAAAAGCGCAGAACGCGCCGGTACACGCATTATTACTCGGCCGCCTTGAAGTTGTATATGGGCTTTAATACTTCTATGACGTCAACGGATTCCGCGATGACATCTATTATGTCCTCTAAAGACTTGTACGCCATGGGTGCCTCGTCGAGCGTGGATTCGTTAACGGAAGTGGTGAAGACGTCCTTCATTGCTTCCTTGTATTCGTCCATGGAGAGGGTGGACTTCGCCTTTGTTCTGGACATTATCCTTCCGGCGCCGTGGGGCGCGGAGAAGTTCCACTCGGGGTTGCCCTTTCCGACTGCCAGGACGGAACCGTCTCTCATGTTGATGGGGATGAGGACCTTCTCGCCCTTGTGCGCCGCGATGGAACCCTTCCTTAAGATCATCTCATCTGTGTCGATGTAGTTGTGGATCGTGTGGAATGCTTCGCCTGCGGCAAGTCCCGTCTTCTCGATCAGGATCTCAGCCATTTTCTCTCTGCTCCTTCTTGCGAACGCCTGGCAGATCTCGACGTCGTGGAGGTAGTCCTCAAGATACTTCCCGGAGAGGTAGCACAGGTCTTCGGGCATGGGCGTCTCTCCGCAGAAAACGTTCTTGTGGAGAGCCTTTATCGCTGCCTGTATTTCGCTCTTTCTGCCTTCCTCCTTGTAGGTCCTTATTATCTCTTCCTTCTTCTCGAGATAATCGCCGTAGCCTCTGCTCAGGTTTATGGCGAGCTTCTGGTAGAGCTCTGCGACCTGCTTCCCGAGGTTTCTGGAACCGGAGTGTATTACGAGATATTTCGTGCCGTCCTCAGATACGTCGACTTCGATGAAGTGGTTTCCTCCGCCAAGCGTTCCCAAAGACCTTACGAGCCTTTTCGTGTCCTTGAGCTCCCTGTAGCATCTGAGTTCCGTTAAGTCGAACTTCTCCTGTCTTCCGGGCCAGACGTTTCTGCCAGAAGGGATGAAGTGCGCAGCCGCGTCAAGGAGCATCAGGTCGATGTCGCCTTTGCCGAGGCATACCGTATACATCCCGCATCCGATGTCGACACCTACGACGTTGGGAACGGCCTTGTCAGTGATTGTCATGGTCGTTCCGATCGTGCATCCCTTACCGGAGTGGACGTCGGGCATTATCCTTATCCTGGAACCCTCGGTCATGGGGTAGTCGCACATTCTTCTGATCTGTTCTATCGCTTCGTCTTCCACGACCTTCGCGTAGCATACGGCCGTGTTTACCTTTCCTTTTATCTCTATGTATTCCATGTTCTTTTTCCTTTCGAAATAAAATCCCCGGCATCCTGTTAAGGCACCGGGGACTTCTGAAGTTTTAGGCTGCTATCTTCTCATATCTTTCGGACATGAGGACGTCCAGCATGAATCTGTAGGGCTCAAGTGTGCCTTCCTTGAGCATCCTGAATATCTGAGGCGAAGAGCCCGATACGAGCGCGACGCCCTGTTCATTCTTTGTGACAGGCTGCTGGCGGTTCCTGCTCGCAACGTTCCAGAAGACTATCTGCGGCAGCCTGTAGCCGTGTGCCGCAAACATCATCTTTGCGTTCTCGAAATTTGTGACGTCGGCGCCTCTCGCGCACCAGTCGAACTCCATGTCTGAGATGATGTAGATCCTTGAAGGCATGTCCTTCTGCTTTATCCTGTGCGCTAATGCAGTGTTCAGGATCAGTTGGAAGACCTTCTCGATGTTGGTGTTGCTGCACTCGTTGAAGCTCATGCAGTAACGGACCTTCTCAACGATGTCCTTACCCTTGATCTCGACCAGCTGAGGGTTTGTCGAGAACGTGATGAAGTGGTTCTTAAATGCGCCTGTGTTGCGCTCTGCGAAATATATGCCGAGCGACTGCGCGACAGCGGCAGGACGTCCGTCTGCACAGCAGTACATGGAGCCTGAGCCGTCTACGACAACAAGCGCATTCTCAGAGCCTGTGAAGTCTTCCTGGGCATTCCATGTTGCGTCCATGGCGGCCCTTTCCTCAGTGCTGATGGCTTTATCACATATGTACTGTCTCTTTGTGACAGGTGCGATGATGTCATAAGGAGTAAGGGTGCCCGTGTGCATCACGGAAGGATCTGATGCGGCCTTCTGTATGAATGCTCCGTATCTTTCTCCGTCATTTCTGATGAAAGCTTTCCTGTACTTGAAAAGTGCCTTTGAAGGCTGCTTTTCATAGTTGAAAGAGTAGTCTTTCTCCCTCAGGTTATTCTCCAGGATCCTGATCTGTGCCCTTAAGGCTGACAGGGTCTTTCTGTATTGGGCTTCTGTCATGCCGCATGCTCTGGCAATCTTTCTTGCCGTTCTTACGGCCTTCTTATTGCTTGTGTTTACGGAAGGGAGCCACTTGGCGAGCAGGGATACTTCTCTTCCTTCAGCAAGTGCCTTTGCGTCGGAAGAGAGCTGCCCGCTCAAGTACTCCATGCATGCCTTTTCACAGGGTGTGCCGATGAGGACGAGGATGTCGTCGTATCTGCCGTACTCCGCGATGTTCACAATATTCTTTATGACCGTTTCAGGCTCAGCTGAAGCGAGGTATGCCAATATGACCTTGAAGAAACGTCTCTCACCCAGACCGCCTCTGATGTCTCTTGCGAAGAAGAGCATCTTCATTGCAAGATCCCTGTCCTCGGCAAATGCCTTTATGAATCTTGAGACTATCTCTTCATCGGATGCATTTCTCAATGCGCCCGCAGTTGCGAAGAGGTCGAGGCAGAAAGACTCGGTGCTGATGTAGGTGTAAGCACCGTTCTCTGTTAATGTCTTATTTGCTTCTTTCTTTAATGCTCTTAACATTTCTTTTTCTCCTTAAGATACAAGGTGCATCCCGGGTACCGCCCGGGATATCTTGCCGGCGGAGCTTGCCTCCTCTCCGGCACCACGAGGATATGGTTGCTGTATGCACCTTTACTCGCAAGACTTTCAAGACACTGTCCCTTCCGGGAACATTTCATGACTCGAACATGATTACCGCCTGTAAGATTGCTGCATGTGTCTTTGTTCCTGCTGTGCCTTAATGATAGCCCGTGCCAATGGGGACTTAAAGATGCAGATTGACTTGTATCTATAACCCCAATATAATTAGGAAAACGCATTGAAATAACATAACATTGTTTGTTATCGCAACCCCAAAACGGAGATTTGCATATTGATATCATTTCCGTTTTTGTCCTGGGAACACCATATAAATATTGCTTTTTACAGCAGAAAGGAAATGGCCGTGACAGAGAAATACAAGATATACCTTTCGGAAGATATAAGATCTAGACTCATAAACGATGCCGAGTTCTTCGAGTTCGTAAGAAGCGATGAATCAGTAAATCTCAACGGCTTTCTAAAAGAGCTCATCGTCAATTATTTCGAGCAGTACAGGAACGACAGCGAGGAGCTCTTAAACGGCATTATTGGTGACATCACGTCCGTCAGGAACATGAAGTCTTCTGATGCAGAAGCTCTCGCGAACAGGCTCATCAGCACATACATCAGGGGCGGTGACGACGGGTCAGGGAAAAAGACCGCGGTGACGCTTACCGTAAGCGGAGCGTCTTATAACGTGATAAAGAAGATAGAGAATAATCTCCTTGGAGACAAGTCTCTTTCGGGCTACATGAAGGACATGTTCTGCGCATATCTGGCGATCCCAAGGCACAGAAGGGAAGAGATAATATTCCGCGATACCTATGAGGACATAAGACGCGCCATATCCGGGAACCGCGTCATGACATTCACGTCGACCACAAACAGCTATAAGGTGGCGGTCGAGCCTTACATCATCGCGATGTCGAAGGAAGAGGAATGCAACTATCTGCTTTGCCGCGACCCAAAGAACGGAAGGACCAGGACGTTCAGGATCTCGAGGATCAGGAATGCATTCGTGACATCTGACGTGTTCGGGATCGATGAGGCGTGCTCCGAAAAATTACATGCCATCGCGATAAGGAGTCCCCACTCCGCGGCGCCCGACATCCATGCCGCGGTCCGTCTCACCGAAGCGGGCATGAAGTACTTCAAGGTCATAGTAAAGAACAGACCCGTCGTGTCGAAGATAGAAGGCAACGTCTATCATTTCGACTGGCCGGAGATCCAGCTCGAATCCTACTTCAGACGGTTCGGAAAAGACGCCGTGGTGATAAAACCCAAGTCCCTGAAGGCCAAACTCAGGAACTACTATGAGCAGGCTCTGGACGCGTACAAAAGATAACGGGACATCTCTGTACTCTTATGAAGGCTGACGGAGTGTTTAAGGATGCAGCATTGTTTATGCTGTGAAACCTATTGCCGCGTTCCCTCAAAATCGCCCATTTCTTGACTAATTCCTGCCACAGGTATCGCCCTGTTCTGCCAAAAATCGTTTCGGTCTTCAGGTTATAGTGAAGGCATACTACCGAAGGGAGGTATGCGAAATGAAACGAAAGAGGATCATGGGGATAATGGCTCTTGCCACGGTTGTTTCGCTTGCGTTCATCTTTACGGCATGCAACACAACGGGCGATACCATCCCTGATAAATCGGTTTCTCAGACAGAGGCTGAATTAACGGTCGGTGAAGGTGCCGGCGGAGATACGATAGCAGGAAGCGATCAGCCAGATGACAGTCAGGACGGAGTTTCCGGTGCCGCTGAAGATGAAACGCCAGACGGTAAGACCGATGATGCTGACAACGGCAAAACGGCTGATAACGCTGACGGCGGCATGACACAGGAAGAACAGCAGTCATCTGATACAGACGAAGGTTATCCGTGCAATGAAGACGAGTCTCACATCGATGAGGATGCAGCTGCCGGCGATCACGGCCGGGAAGTCGGGTCCGATACCAGGGTCACTCCGGATTACGACCATAAAGTCGATACGGAATATGTGATCGACGAGGACGTGGGATTGGAGGTCCGTGTGGACGAAATGTCGGCAGGATCCCCTGCGCATGTACCATACGGCACAAGGATGACAGATCACGGTTATACGGAAGGAGAAAGCTGAAAAAAGAAAAGCAAAAACACATCACACTGAAACATTGACAGACTAAAAATAACTTTGTAATCCAAGCAATAAAAATAAAGCGAAAGGAGTAGAAAAAAGAACCGTCTCAAAAGCGTAAGAGCTGATGAGACGGTTCGTTTTTTATGTTATATGATGCAGTGAGGATTACTGTCTTTTGTTAGTCAGGCGTTCCGGGGGCTGCACTTCGGTATCTGCAGTTTCTTTATTTTCCGATGGCCGGACCGATCGGGACGATGATGCTGACTGCCGCTCTGATGATCATGCTGCTTTCACTCTTTAAGACCTCTGCGGATGAGATGATCTTTTCAACTGTCTCATGATCCGAGCGCAACAATCATTAATGCGGACGCGTTTTGCAGGTTAAGCAACAGAAGGAAGAAGTGTGTTGTTTTTTGATAATTCTCTGAAGCACGGCATCGATAGATGCATGAGGCGGGCACCGCCTCTTGAAGACCTTACAGCACCTGCATAAGCCTTGGCAGTCAATGGTGCCTTAGGCAAGGCGGAGCCGTTCCATTGACGGAAAAGGCTGCAGGTGCTAATTGCCGTGTTATGGATAAAATTCTTTTTTATGGTGTTTTATCCATATTTTCCGGCGAATTATATGGATAAAACCGAAAAAAACGGACATTTATCCATATCGATTCACTCCTACGGTAACTGTTTTGCAATTACTGAAGTAATGAATGTTTTATTTCACCAGCATCATGTAGATGTAGCATCCGCCGACAGAGATCACGTTGCTCATGCTGTGCATCAGCATGGGGTAGATGACGCTCTTCGTGCGGAGGAGGGTATAGCCGTATGCCAGACCGAGCACGAATGCGTAGCAGACCTGGAACCACGGTATTTCGAATGTGTTGATGTTAATGTGCGCGAGACCGAAAAGGAGCGCTGTCAGTATAACGGCGGCAGCTCGGGTCTTTTTGCAGTCGGGCTTTAAGTAGTACATGAACGAGGTGATCGGGAGTGACCTGAAGAGGATCTCTTCAGAAGGACCCGAGAGCAGGAGCTGGAAGCCCAAGGTGCCCATGACGTTCGTTTTGTTCAGCTCGTAATCGTATGTACCGATCGTGTGCGTAAAGTTACCGATGATGTAAACGGCGAGGTAGTAGAGTGTCAGTGCACCGCAGAATATGAGCGTGTAACGGATGCCCTTTTTGTCGAATCTCGGGCGGAGCTTGAAGCCTTTGATGCCGCGCGCTTTGTTAAGGAAAAGTATTATCAGAAGGGCGCATGTCATCTGGACGATGTGGTGGATCGCAACGCTTGCGAAAAGCCCGTCGGGATCGATTTTCGAGCAGTCGAAAAAGTTTGCTGTGAACCATCCGGCCTTGCTCGACAGGAACTGCGCGATGAACAGCAGCACTGTCAGTACAAAGGCTATGACGGGATTTGCGTTCTGTTTTCTGCGTGTAGGCATAAGAGGGTACGAACGGATCAGATAACTCCGTTCAGTCCGCCTATCGCTTCCCGCATTATCTTTTCGACATCGGCGCCGTCGACGTCGAGGTTCACGGCGCGGATCATGCGGACGTCCTTTATGCCGTAGAAGCCCTCAGCAAGAGCTTTTACGTAGCCGAAGCCGAACTCCTCGGGTACGAAAGCGCCGCCTGCGGTCGTCACGTAGTAGAGACGTTTTGCATTGCAGAGCGGGATCGGGTAGCCTTCGGGGCTGTATTCAAATGTTATGCCGAGCACGTTGATCTGCTCGAAATACTGCTTCAGGCAGGCGGGGAACGAGAGGTCCCAGTAGGGCGCCGCAATGACGATCGTGTCTGCATCGGCGAACTGCCTTGCAAGGCCGAAGAGCGGATCGTCCCAGGCGCATTCTTCTTCGAGCCTGTCGCGCTTTAAGAGAAACTCCTCGTCGACCACCGGGAATTTGATCTCAGCGACATCCACTTCGAAGTAATCTTCATCGAGTTTATTGAGAAGAGCTTCTGCAAGGCGGTTTGTCCTGGAGTCTTTTCTTACACAGGCATTGATATATAAGAGCATGGGAAGGTCCCCCGTTTCTTTTTTCTCCGATTATAACATCAGCGGGGCAGACAGGGCGTGCGGAGTTTGACACACAAAGCGCACACCGAGATAATTAGTTCATCGGAAGGAGGCGCAATGGATTTTACCGGCGAGAAATATTGGGAGGGGATCCCCACGGAGTTAAGGCTCCTGTGCCAGCTCGAGAAGACGTACAACAGCGTCCGTCACGAGTGCGTGCAGCCGGCCCTGATCTTCCTCTGTGAGCGCAATCCTTACCGCATCGCACCCGGCAGGTGCGTCACCAAAGAGGATTATCTGCGCTGGCTTCAGGCCGCGTTTGACTACTGCCTCATCCCGCTGAACGTTCACGAGGAGGACTGGGTCAGCAACAAGGAGCTGATCATAGGGGCGCTCATGCGCGCGGAGAAAGTCCTGCTCGACCTCATGCCCGACGCCTATGAGACGAGCCTCTTAAAGCCTGTCCAATTAGAGCCCGACAAGTGGGACATCAACGAGTTCGCGCAGAAACTGAATGCGTATTTTTTCTTCTACCACGCGTGCAACGACGAGAATGACGAGATGGTGATAAGACTCAAGATGATGTTCACGGACACGAAGCGCAACGTCTCTTTCCTGCTCGAAAACAAGGAGAAGGCTGATTTCGATAACCTGGACCGGTGGCTCGGATATTATTTCGGCGGGTATCACCCGTACGACACCATGGTCTGGCTCCTGCAGGAAGAGGCGATCTCGATCGAATCTTTCGAGGCGCAGACCGATACTTACGAGCAGTTCGCGTTCTTCCTTTCAGACCTCACAGATAAGTTTCAGGGCCTGTCCAGGGAAAAAGCCAGGAAGGTACAGGGGCTGATCGAAAAGCGCCTGCAGATGCTTTGTGACGGCCTCATAAACATCCTCAAGGAAGCGAAAAAGGAGATCAAACCGTTAGCTTCCGAATTCGAGGAGAAGATCCGCCGCTACAAAGAGATGAAAAAGGACAGCGTTGAGCGGTTAAAGGAACTGGAGCAGAGTTAGTTGTGTCATGTCCCGTCTTATGGTGATAGAATTAAAACATCTTTGACAAAGGGGGGACAGGATATGGTGATCAGAAAATTCTTGGCGGCTGCCCTGACTGCGGGCATGATGTTGTCTTTCGTGCCTTCGTCGGCCATGGCGGATTCCACAGGCTGGCGTGAAGACGACGGGTACTGGATGTACTACACATCAGAGAGCGAATACTGCGTCAACACCTGGAAGGAGATAGGCGGCTACTGGTACTATTTCCGCGATAACGGCCATGCTCTTATGGACACCTGGGTATGGATCGACGGTGACATGTATCATTTCGATACCAAAGGCCACATGGAAAAGAACAAGTGGATACCGTGCGGTTATTTCATTACCGGTTATAAATATGAAGACGGACATCCTGTCTACGACAAGAGCCGCACGCAGTGGCGCTATGTAGGTTCCAACGGCAAAGCGTATTCCGGCTGGAAGAAGATAAACGGCAGCTGGTATTTTTTCGGCGATGACAAGTCGGGTCCTTTCTCCGATGATTACGGGATCATGGCTGTAAGGCAGAACTATTTTGTCCAAACCGGTGCGGACTATTATCTTCAGTACTGGTTCGATGACAACGGCAAGATGGTAACAAACAGCTGGCGTCAGGATATAAACGGATTCTGGTTTTATTTCGGTGCCGACGGCCGCGCGTATGAAGGATGGCACAAGATCAACAATAAATGGTATTACTTCGAATACGATTACAAAATGGTCACCGGCGTCTGCGTTGATTACGACGGGGAGGTTCATATTACCGATAACAGCGGTGCCATGATAACAAAGACCGGCTGGCACTGGGACAGCAAAACGAATGCCTGGTACTATATCAAGGCCGGCGGAAAGTGCTGTCAGGCAGAGTGGCTCAGCCTCGGCGGAAAATGGTACTTTTTCGACATTAACGGGAAAATGATCAGCAACAGGAAAGACGTGATAGTCAATGAAAGACTTTACGACTTTAATTCCAGTGGTGTCTGCACAAATCCCGATTCAGGCAGAAAGATCAGCAAGTGGAAGAAAGTATACAATCCCTATTATTACGGTGATGAAGAGTACGATTGGTGGGTATATGCCGATGCGAACGGAAAACTGTACCGTGAAAGGTGGCTCGAATCCGGAAAAGACAAGTATTATTTCAACGACCTCGGATTCATGATCGACGGCTGGGAGCAGTTCAGATCGCCTGACGGAAAACTCGTTTCATTTGAGCCGGGCACCGGCAAGGCAACAGACCTGATCGGCGGCAGGACAGGATGGATAAAGATCAACGATTATAGGTGGACTTATGCCGGTCCGAACGGGGAATACTATTCTGACGAATGGAAAAAGATCGGCGGCGAATGGTACTATTTCGACTATGACGGAGTAGCTCTTTCAAACTGCTTTTTTCCCCATAATGATAAATTGTATTTCTTAGATGAAAACGGCAGGATGGTTACCGGCTGGTTCTGGGTTGAAGATGGTTGGGATGACTGCTGGCATTACGCTTACTCCAACGGGGAATTGATCAGAAACGGATGGCTGTATTACAGGGGCTCCTGGTATTATTTGCGTCAAGAGGGAAGCGCGGGTGCAATGATCACTGACAGAAGCGATGTTCTCATCGACGGCCGCAGCTATGACTTCGGCCCGGACGGAAAGTGCCTGAATCCTGATGATCCGCACATTTATATCGTATATGATTATGTGATCGAAGGATAATGCGTTAAGTTAATTCTTACAATAAAAAGATCCCTGTACTTTGAGGTATGGGGATCTTTATTTTGCCGGTACTTTGCCGTTTGCTGTAAAAGCAATTATCTCTTGTGTCCGCCTTCGCCGTAGAAGGCATCCTTGTCCTTGTACATGAGTGCGTCGATCTGTGCTACGAGGTGGTCGACGTCGGCGCCCGTGGGATCGAAGATCTTGCCGCCTATCGCTGTCGAGAGCTTGTAGGGCTTGCCGGAATTCGCGTTGTATTCGTCGACCTTTTCGGTGATGCGCTTCTTGAAGCCGCTCAGGTCGCCGCCCTTGAACTTCGGCATAATGATGATGAACTCGTCGCCCGCGAACCTTACGACAACGCCTTCCGCGCCGACGACTTCAACGAGGATGTTCGCGAAAGCGATCAGCGCGTTGTCGCCCTCTTCGTGGGAATAGTTGTCGTTGATGGATTTGAAGTCATTGAGGTCGAGCATCAGAGCTGCGATGTTGCCCTTGCGGCGGATGCGGCGCTCGCGGATGATCTTGTCGAGCTCATAGCGGTTGTAAACGCCCGTCAGTTTGTCAACGTAGATACACTCGTTCTGCAGCGAGATCGCGATGGCGGAGAAAGCGACCGCGAAGCTGACAGGAAGGAGCGAGATGCCGTAGAACTTCATCTGTACCAGGTTTCCGATGAGGATCGGCAAAAGGAACTGGATGACAGGGAAATTGCGGAGCGAGGGGTTGCGTAATTTCGAGATGAGATAGTAAGCGTAACCGTAAAGGATCAGCACGAAGCCGATGATGACGAATGCCAGATAAAGCGGTCCTCTGTGATATGTGTTGCGGTCGTCGATCTCGAAAACGATAGGCTGGAAGAAATTTACGATCAGGAGGCCTGCCTCGATGATGCTCAGCATCCAGAAGAAGAACATGTGAAGTCCCGTCGTCTTGTGGTCGATGTGCTTGATGATCATGTAGATGATGCCGACGCCGATGATCATGTTGTAGAAGTACAGATACGTGTTGCCGGACATCAGGATGAAGTAATACTCGGCACCCTGCTTACCATCGCATGTGAAGACGAAAAGATCGACGATGCAGTTCAGCACCGATGCGCCGATCAGCGCCATCATGATGGTACTCTCGTCCTTACGCGTCGGCAGCTTCCAGCCCTTCGTGAGATAGATGATCACGAGTATCGCAACTCCGACTAAATCGGTGACGTATACAGACTGTAGGTTTATCGCAGATTCCATGTTAAGCCGTTCCAGAATTATTATCCCGCTTGTTACTTAACCTGATTATAGACTCAAGATTATTTTAATAATTATGTTTGGTGTAAACAATTAGAAAACGATGGATAAATGCGGCTCTTCACGATAACCGCCATTCGGCCGGATTAATATGAATTGGCGGTATTCGATTGAATTCAGAAAAAATGCCGTACCGCCAAAATGCAAAAATGAAACAGTTTGGCGGCAGATCAGTGAAGACAAAATTATCCGCTACCGCCAATATCCCTCATTTCAGTATATCTGGCGGTTATCTGTTGTAGTGCTGCATGAGTGCGACGACACCCCATGTGAGAAGGCTGTCTGCGATCGTTGTCAGCGTAATCATGATGATGTTTATTATGGGCCACTTGCTCTTTTTGTTGATGATCTTCGCAACGATGGAGGGCGCAATGCCGCCGAACCCCAGGACGCCGCAGACGATCAGCACGAAGGTCGCGTGCGCGATTTCACGTGAGGAATGCTGGAGCTTCGCGATCAGGTAGAGCCAGTTGCCTAACGGCGCAAGCCCCAAAAACAACAGCGATATGCCAAGTCCGACACCGCATAAGATCGTGGATATATCCGTTTTCTCGAAATGCATCTTCATATTTATTTCTATCTCCTAATCCGATGTATATTGTATCAGGGTTTGGGGAGATTGGAATATCTGATTGTATTCTGAAGGCTTCCCGAAATAGTGCTAAAATGAACATACAGAGTCCTGATGGAGCACGCAAATGCATGATCATGGCACCCGCAAAGGAGAGAATACTATGAATCCTGAACTGACACGCAAACTTGAACTTTTGGCTTCGAACAAGATCGCGATCGACAAGGCATTTTTCCTTGAGATGGGGATCAGCCAGGTGATCGGCGGACTGCTCTTCGCAAGTGCGGGAAAAGAGGTCGACATAGAGAGGCTCAAGGAGTCAAAGAAGATCTTAAGCAAGCGCAAGGGGATCTTCTCTGCATTCAGGGATGTTGCAGAGCTCGTGATCACATCCAGGATGACGCTCGAAGCCGATCCGGAACAATATCTCTCCGATCTCGAGGCGGTTTTCGACGTGCTGATGAAGGGCAAGGTCATGGAGGATTCGTACATGGTCATCACCGCCATGATAATCGTCGACCGCGGACGCAAGGCTGATGCTGAGGAGATCCGTGACAAGACCAACGAGATCATGCGCAGGATGAGCAAGGAACATCCGCTCCTGACATCATCGGAGGACCTGGCACTCGCATCGCTCCTTGCCATGAGCGGACGTGATATCGATACCATCATCGAAGAGATGGAGGAGTGCTACAAATACATCAAGAAGGAGCTCAAGATCAAGGCTGATTCGAATTCAGTTCAGGCTCTGAGCGAGATATTGGCGCTTACGGGCGGCAGCATGAAGGCCAAGTGCGACAAGGTTGCGGAGCTCTTCAACGCATTCAAGGAGCAGGGCTCCAAGTTCGGAACATATCTCGAATTCCCGGCGCTCGGCACTCTCATCAACATCGATGTGCCTGCTGAAGACCTTGCGGGAGAGATCATAGAGGCGGCTGATTTCCTCAAGAAGAACAAGGGCTTCGGAGGCCTTTCGATGGACAGGAAGACGCGTCTGATGTTCGCAGCTCTTCTCGTGGGCGAAGTCTATACCGAAGAAAATACTGACGAAAACGTTGTCAACAAGGCTGTGATCACCAATAACGCGCTGGCCCTTGCAATCGCTGAGGAAGTAGCGATCATGGTGGTAATGATGTGCGTCATGACGTCGAACAATAACTGATGTGTGATGTGACAGGGCAGCAGATAAGCAGTGAAGCAGCGCAGCAGATAAGATCGTGCCTGCGGCTTAGCCCTTTTTGATCCTGATATTCGTAACGGCGCACTGGTCGCCCGAAATGGCCGCGTAGATCTTCTCGACGTCGATGTCGAGGATCGTCGTGTTCTTTATTGAGATGCCGCCGTTTGACGTGGTTACCGCGATGACGGCGAGCAGCACGAACAGCATCATGACGCGGTCGTAAGTCTTACCGCGGATGTACTTGTGTGTTGCAGGTTTTTCTGTCTTCTTATCAGCCAATTTCCGTCACCCTTGTCCTTGTGCCGATACGCATCCTTCACCATTATGAATTTATTATATCCGCACCTTTTTTTTTGAATGGGATAACGGCTCTGTAAACATTTCGAAAACTAAGGCATATCGGTGGGTTTTATGTCGGAAATCCGATTTGAAATCTGAGCGTTTTCCGGCGCGGTGGCTATGCGGGAAAAACAGCAGCGGTACGTGCGGAATGAACCGTATAAAAATACCGGCCTGACTGCTGCTGCAGATCAAGCCGGTATTCGTGAGAGCTAACCTTGCACGTCACTCTCTATAGGTCACCCGGGGGTCAAGTTCAAAGTAACCTTAGGTGTGTTTTTGTGTATCAGACTTCTTCGACTCTGACGTTCGTGATGTGGATCGTGGCGGTGTCGCCGTGCTTGCCCATGTTGAACTCGAGACGTCCGTTGTTGTCATCCTTTTCGGTCATGTCGAAATTGAATTCGAATGTCTGCCACTCGGTCGTGAGGTCGATCGAAGTGTCGGGGAAGTAGCGGATCCAGCCCGCATTCGGAGCGGATACGCAGACGATGCACTTACGGGGTTCGTCTGCCCTGATGTCGAAGGTGATCTTGTAGGAATGGCCCTTGCGCATCGGGAGATCGGGGTGTACGAGCTGGACGGAATACTCTTCCGTGCCGTACTTCTCGGTCGTGATGATCATCTCGCCGTCCTTGATCTCGGCTGAACCTACGCCCTCGTTGAAGAGGAGGAACTTCCAGTCGACGTCATCGGTCAGGTCTTCCTGCTCGGTGAAGTTTCCGTTGCGGATGAAGTTACCGTCGGGGAGAGCTTCACGGAAAGGCTTTTCGGGCTTTGTGACGTTGGTGTCGTAAGCGTCCTTCTGGTAAACGCGTACGTAGTCGATCTCGAATTCAGCCTTGTCGAAGTCGGTGGTGTCGTCAGGATTTCCGGGCCAGTTGCCGCCTACTGCGAGGTTCATCTGAACGAAGAAAGGCTGGTCGAAAGGTGCCGGATAAGGCTTGTCGTCTTCGCCCTGAACTGCGGTGAACCAGTCGTTGCATGTAAGAACGAGCTCGCCGTCAGTGTAGAAGCGCATCTCGCCGGGTTCCCACTCAACGGAATATTCGTGGAACTTCGCGGAGAAGCTGTCGGCGCCTTCCTTTGTGATGGTGCCCTGCTGCTCGCCGTGAGGTTCGCCGTAGTGAATTGTCGAATAAGAAATTGTTGTGTCGTTGCCCAATGACTCCATGATGTCGATCTCGCCGCACTTCGGCCACTGGCCGTAGTATGACTCATCCTTGGGCATCATCCAGATTGCGGGCCAGAGCCCCTGTCCTTCGGGTACCTTGGCGGAAACAACGACCTTGCCGTACTGGAAGTCCGTCTTGTTCTGGCCGGTGACCTTGCCGGATGTGTAGTGAACGTTGCCGTCCTTTTCTGTCTTGATGGCCTTCAGTACGAGTTTTCCGTCGCGCACGAAAACATTGTCCGTGGACGTCGTGTACTCCTGAAGCTCGTTGTTCGTCCAGCCCGGTTCATGGGGCTCGTAGTTCCACTTTGTCAGATCCATCTCGCCGCTGCCGTCGAACTCGTCGCTCCAAAGGAGATTGTAGCCTTCGAGCTGCGGTGTCTCCGTTTTCGCTTCCGCGGTCGTTGCAGCCGTCGTAGGCTCCGTCTGGGCGCCTGAGCAGGATGCGAGAGGGAGAAGCATGGAAACAGCCAGGATCGAACTGATTATGGTCTTGCTCTTCATAAAAGCCTCCTCGAAAAATTTTTCTTTGCAATAACCTGATTGCCCTCAAAATAACAATTATCTTGGCGGCATTATTGCCTTTTCATATCTAATTTTTACGTTTTCATGCTATAATGCCCTCGTAAGCCCTTGTTTCTCACGCATATTTGACACTTCCCGCACTTTACCGGCGGGAGCCGTTTTCAAGGAGGTCCGAAATGCCCGCTCCGCGCAAAAAGATTTCCTACCAGGAGTTCTTACACAGGGAATATGAGTTTTTCAGAGCGCCCTTAGCGCCCGAAATGGATTTCTACGAGACGATCCGCTCGGGCAATCTCCGCAAGGTCAAAGGCCTTCTTTCCGAGCCGTTCCACGAGAAAAAGGGCCTTGGCATCCTGTCCGACAACCCTCTCCAGAATCTCAAATACCACCTGACCATCACGGTCGCCCTGGTCGCGCGCTTCTGCATCTCGGGCGGCCTGTCGCAGTCGGAGGCGTACAACCTGAGCGACTACTACATCCGCCAGGCCGACGAGGCGCGCACGCCGCAGGAGATCTCAGACATCCATAACGAGATGTGCCTTCACTACACCAGGCAGATGCAGACGCTGCAAAAGAGCGCCATCACGTCGAAGGCCGTGAACACCTGCATCAACTACATCTACGAGAACCTGCACACGCGCATCACGCTCGCGACCCTGGCGTCGGTGACCAACCTCTCGGCGCCTTATCTGTCGCGCCTGTTCAAAAAGGAAACGGGCTATTCGATCAGCGAATACATCCAGACCAAAAAACTCGAGACGGCCAAGTCCATGCTCGCCTCGTCCGACTATTCGATCGCCGAGATATCGGCCTCTCTGGCATTTCCGAGCCAGAGCTATTTCACGAACGTGCTGAAGAAGGACTGCGGCATGACGCCGAAGGAGTACCGTGCGTCGAATTCCGGACAGATACTGAGGCGAGCGAAGGGGTAGATTAAGGGACTGTTCCGGGAACTCCCGGATGATCAATGTACCAGGGGTTGCCCTTACAGATACAGCTCCATGTCCGTGCAACCCCACTGGCCGAAAGGCGTGTCGACCGTGTGCGAGCCGTATTCTTTGAAGCCGGCGGATACGTAGCACTTTTTCGCTTTCGGATTGTTCTCGAAAACGCCGAGACTGATCCTCGTTGCCGACAGGTTGTTCCTTACATAATCAATGGCGAGGCGGATGAGCTCGCGGCCGTAACCCTTGCCGCGCATCTCGGGATCGACCACGACAAAGCCGAACCTTACCAAAGAGTCGTCGTTCTCATTCGGATATTTGATGAAGAGGTGCGCGACGGGTTTGCCGCCGTCATCGACGCCTGTGAGCGGGATGAAGCGCCCTGTCTTCAAAGAGGGTGCGTAATGCTCGTCGATACTGCAGGGGAGGAGCGGGAAGAAACCAAAGTGGCTGGCGGACCACTGGTAGAGCTCGGTCTCGCTGCGTATCCATTTCGCGATGACGGGAGAATCTTCTTTAGTGTATGCGCGTAAGATCATGTGACACCTCGTATAAATGCTTTTTTGGATTTTAACACAGGGCACTATCGTGGCTGTCTCATAGGATTTATCCGGCAGAAATGCGGCTATGCCTTAATTCTGCAGGATTTTTCCAAGTTAATGATCGAAAAATACGGCAAAATATTCGGCACTGCCGCATAGTTGCCGATTTTTTGAAGTGGTGACTGGCGAATGCGAGTCGATTCAAGCCATTTTCGAAAAGCTCGAAATATATGACGCATCATTATCGAAAACCTCGGCGAAAAAGCAGGCGCATACCGAGGTTTTGACCGTGTTTTTGAGAAAAATGTTTAAAAAGCAGGCTAAAACATCGGTTATAGCCTAGGTTTTAGCCGATGTTTTACCTGAGATTCGAGCTTAGGGTTTACCTGAGGTTAGAGCAGGGGTTTTAGCCGGGGTTTCCGGGAGCGGGAAAACTGAATATCAGCACTTACCATTACTGAACTCCCCAATCTCTTTTTCCAGCAGTCTGTACACGTTGGCGACGAGAAATCCGTCGGCGACCGCGTGATTCAAGCGCACCGTGAGGGGCATCATGAAGCGGCCGTTCTCTTCTCTGTACTTGCCCCAGTTGACGATGGGGAGGAAGTAGAGGTAGCCGTCGGGGAGCTCGATGTCCAGAGAATCGTAGGACAGCCACGAGATGTAGGATGCGTCGAACCAGTTCGGGTGGTTCTGTGCGTCGAGCATGTATTCGCGTGTGTTTTTCGCGCGCTCGACGTCTTCCAACGCATGTTTATAGAATTCGGAATAATCCTCGTAATAGGTCGTGTAGACGGGCGTGCAGGTCTCCGTGTCATCGTGGAAGACGTACTGGATCGGGTTGATAACGTCGTAGCAGACGAGCTCGTCCGACTGCCAGAGATACTGCATCCTGTAGTCGTCGCGCGAATTCAGGACCTTGCTCAGGAGGTACAGGAAGTTGATGTAGAACTTCGTGTCCGTTTCCTTCGAAAACGCGACAAGTGAGGTCACGTCGATGCGCGCGGTCATGGAGACCGAACACTTGCAGTCTTCGGTGAAATGGCGGTAGACGCCCTTGCGGTAATATGTTTCCCTGTCTATGATCTTGTAGTTCATTTTTATTTATCCCTTCTCGTAAAAGACGATGTCCATCCTGTCGTTGATCTTCTCGGTCTTGCCGGTCCGGTGGTAGCCCATCTTCTCGTAGAGATGGCAGTTGCCCTTTTCCTGCAGGATGGTGTCGAGCGACCAGTTATCGGGTCCGTAGATCTCTTCAACAGCGAGGATCGCCTGTTGGGCGTATCCTTTGCCGCGGTATTCCTCCATTATCCAGAGCGGCGAAATGCGTTTCCTCGAGCCGTCCTTCATGTCGACCACGCGGATGACGCCGACGTTGACGTCCTCAGCGACGATGAAATAGTACACGGTCCACGGCTGTTCGAATCTTGCCAGTACTTTCTCGAAAGGCTCCGCGCCGGGGCTCATGTCGTAATCCTGATATGTCTCAAGAAGCCCCCTGAATGCCTCGATCTGCATCTCCCAGATGGTCTTCATGTCTTCTCTTTTTGCCTGCACAAGTCTGATACTCATATGCTACCTCGCTTCCTCCCATTATATCGCTGTGACGGCGTATGTAGTAAAATCAGCCTATAAAGCGTCAGCAGCGCGAAAAAGAGGTCATCCGGATGCAGAACGATCAGTATGGACAGAATAACCAGTACGGGCAGAACGCTCCATATGGTGCTCAGAATAATCAGTACGGTGCGCAAAGCAATCAGTACGCTCCGAATAATGCGGCGTATCCAAACGCTGCATATCCGAACGCTCCTTATCCGCCGGTTCAGTACGGTCCTGCCGTGCAGCCCGCTCCGTATCAGCAAAACGCTCCGTATCAGCAAAACGCTCCGTATCAGCAAAACGCGCCATATCCGCAGACCGCTCCGTATCAGCAGGCTCCTTTTGCCGTCAATTCCGGGAAGTCCAAAAAGACTGCCATGATCTTCTGCATCATATCGAACGTGCTGATGGTTCTTGGCGTACTTGCCATTCCGTTTCTCTTTGTCATGATCCTTGCGATGGGTTTCGGTGCTGTCGGGGATACTTTTTACACGGCGTTTCTCATTGCGGCTGCATGCGCGTTAGGGCCGGTTGCGAGCCTTGCTTTCGCGATCGCGGCGAAAGTAAAGAACCGTAAGAGCATCTGGGCAGTGGTGAACATGGTGATCTCAACCATACTGATACTGACTCCTGTCGCACTCGGAATAATCTATGTGAATGACAGGAAAAACAATCCGAAAACACCTGCCGCGAGTTCCTCTTACTATGCATATGAGAACCCGTACTATGAGGAGATGAACGCCTGCCTTGAAGAGCATGACTTTGACGTTGCCATGAAGGACGACACGGGCCGCAGGCAGTTGGGCGATATGCAACTGTACAGTTATACCCTCAGGATATATGTTTCCTCTGAGGCTTCGGAGGAGAAGCGCAGTGAAGTTACCGGGTATCTGAGGCAGATGCGCGACATATGTATCAAGACGGATGAGACTGGTAAATATTCCGGCGGTATGAGGGTGATCCTCGAGTTCTATTATTTCGATCCTGATAATGAGGAGGAATTATATCATCCTTATATAAATCTGTATATTTTTGCGGATACTCCGGATGACGAGATAGATGTCGAAAAATATATCGACATGGCACTCTCGGCCGGACCTTCCCGCGGCAGTGTCAGGGATAAACCGGTCAATGAAGACGTGCTTATCGTAGTAAACTGATTACATTGACGTGAGCAGCATCCGCCGGATATGTTTTCCGGCAAAAGGAAAAAGATATGGGAAGAAGGATAATAACAACAGTAATGAGCATAGTACTCGTGATGTCCATGTGCATCGCGTTTGCGGGGTGCGGGTCGAAGGCGAAGACCGGGATAATTTCTCTTGACTTCCTGGCTGCGACGGGAAACGCCGATAATCCGAACACGTTCTTTACCTATAACAGCTGGGGCAAATACGAGTTCAATAAAGAAAAGGATGAAATGCTGAGAAGCGACAAGGCGATGGAACTCATCGACGTGATAGCCGCACTTCCCAATGTGCTGGGCAGTGAGGACGAGCCCCTTGCATACGAAATATATCTCACATATTACGATTCCGAAGGTGTCGAGCGATATTTGAGAAAGAACGGTTACGGCGGGTTTCCCGACAACTGGAAAGAGATCGTAAAGCTCGTTAATGAAGTGACGCTGGACCACAAGAACGTTACGGACAGCACCGAGATCGTGACGATTGATGCCGATTTTTTAAGGCGGAATTTTGATGCCAGCGACAGCATGCTCCCGGAAGGAATGACACTCGAAGAGTACGTGAGCGACACGGGTCTTACTTACAAGGACGTATTCGGCAGTTACTACAATATCGAGATCAAACTCAACGATTATGTCTACGACCGTTTGGAGATCGCATCGCACAGGATATATGAGAACACTGAGGCCGTTCCTTCAGATTATGAGTCTCTCGAAGCATATGCGAAGGAAAACCTCGACAGCATTACGGAAAAAGGTGAAGTCAGCATCAGCGGAAAGTTCATGGACTGCTATTTTGACATCGTCAGATTCGACTGCATCGACACCTGGAAAAAAGAGAACGGCATCGACACCGGGATGATCGAACGAGACGGCACGTACGATCTCGGAATGATAAAGGATGCGGGCATGGAGGGCATGACATATACAGAACAGTATAATGTCTACACCGACCCTACAGGAAGATTTCTCATCATCACCAGGTGCGGTGATTACGAAGTGATCTATGCATTCTTTAACAGGTGATGCGCTCCCGGGAATGGTCAGTCTTTTGTCAGCACCATGCACTCTGAAGAAGTCTTAAAACCGAGGCTCTCGTAAAGCGGCCTTCCCATCGTGGTCGCGTCGAGGCTGATCTCAGTCGAACCCCTGTTCCACGCGTCTTCTATCAGCATATTGACCATCTTTCTCGCGATGCCCTGACGGCGGTATTCATTTCTCGTGTACACGTTCATGAGGTGCGCGCGCTTTCCCGTCGGATGCGAGAATGTAGGCATTATCCGC
Source organism: uncultured Clostridia bacterium (assembly GCA_947167045.1). GTDB lineage: Bacteria > Bacillota > Clostridia > Saccharofermentanales > Saccharofermentanaceae > Saccharofermentans. Next base: position 27,573 of record CAMVGO010000001.1, on the reverse strand, counting down.
ATGTAGCTCATCGAAGCGCAGCCGATTACTTCTGCGCCGTCTATGGCGAGCACCGTTGTCTGGTTGCCGTTAAGGAAATAGTCGCGGCTCTCTTTAACTATCAGATCTGGAAAAACGTAGTCGTCCGTAAGGTTATTTACGACTCTGAGCATCTCGAGGCGGCTGCTCATTAGAAGCTCGATGTCCTCTGCTGTTGCGATTCTGTATTCGATCATAAGTCTTTCCTCTTTAAGATTGCCGTTGCGGCATAGTGCAGCACGTCGAATTCATCTGGTGCGTCTGCCAGGAGCGCCCTGTGCTCGGCGTCCCATTTCGCGAGTTCGTCAGGGGAGAGCGAAGCGCCGACACCTCTGCATGCGAACATGCGGCCGTGCCAGGACTCTTTGGTGAAGTGCACGTTCACGTCGTATTCCTCGTGTTCTTCGAGCTCGAAATAGTCATACATGACATCCGGTATCCAGATTGGATGTCTGGTCTCTCCGCCGCCCGACCACTTGGGGTTGAACTTCCTTACAAGGTCCTCGCTCTTTCCGGCGAGCTCATCTTCGAAGGGGAGCCATGCCATGTAGAGTATCACGAGCTTTCCGTCCTTTTTGAGGATGCGCTGAAACTCAGGTGCGACTTTCGCGTGATCGAAATACCAGAAGCACTGGCATGCCGTTATGACGTCGAATGACTCTGACGGGAAGTCGAGTTTCTCCGCTGAAACAGCTTTGAAATCGATATCCATGCCGGATTTTTCCGCGAGCTTTTTTGCCTGTTCTATCTGCTCGGGCGAGATGTCCGTGCCGGTCCACTCTGCGCCGTACTTGTACATGTTGCGCGGCAGCACGCCAGTGCCTGTTCCTAGGTCCAGGACCTTCTGTCCTTTTATGCAGAGCCCTCTGTCAGCAATCTTTTTATAGAAAATATCAGGATAGATGTCCCTGTATTTTGCGTATTCTTCGGAGGTCTTTCCCCAGTCGAAAGCCTTTCCGTCGTCGATCCTCTTATCGGTTATATCCATCTTTTCATTCTCCCAAACTCTTTAAAAATCTGTCAGCCATCTCAGGCCATACGCACACATCCGGAAATCCGTGGAAATTCGGATCTGTGGGGAACGGCTTTAAGAAATCCACCAGGCTGTCGGCGCCATCGTCAGGCGCTTCGATCAGACCTTCCTTTATGGCCTTGACGAGCGCGAAACTCTGCTCCGCGGTGTAGGGTTCTCCGTGCCTTCCCTGTGCCCAGTCGTCGTTGGGGACGGATAATCCGTGGAAGCCGTGCGGGAATGTCTTGTGTTCGTATTTAACGCCCGCTTCTTTCAATGCGTCAGCGTAAAGATAACTGTTCTTAACGGGCACGAGATTGTCCTCTTCGGTCTGCCAGACGAAGCAGGGAGGATTGTCCGGTCTGACGTGCTTTTCGAGCGAATAGCGGTCCAAAAGATACTTTGCATCATCGTCTTCACGGTCGTAGATGTCGGCGCCCAGAAGGAAGCGGAACGAATCCTGATGCGCATATTCGCCAGATGTGATGACGGGGTAAGAGAGGATCGCGGCGTCGGGACGGCATGAGATGTCTTTATAATCAGGATCCGTATCTTCGATCTCACTCCAGTAATCGCACAGCGAGCCGCAGACGTGACCTGCCGCGGAGAACCCGCAGACATAGAGTTTTGAAGGATCGATCCGGTATTCTGAAGCGTTCTTTCTGACGAAGCGGACGGCCCTTGCGAGGTCTTTCATGGCCTGGTCCATAACGGGTTCGCGCATGAGCTGGTTGGTCGTGTATGTCATGACAAAGCAGCTGTAGCCAAGCTCGTTGAATCTTTTTGCGACGAGTTCGCCCTCAGGCGGAACGACGACCGCATATCCGCCGCCCGGAAGCACCAGGATACAGGGATGGGTTTCTCCGTCGTCCAGGAGATAGGGCCTGAGGTTCGGCCTGAAATCAAATGCGAGGGGATAGGTGTATTCTCCGTCTTTCCAGAATTCTATCTTATTCATACGCGCGGGCTCCTATTATTTTTTCCACAAAGTATTTTACCCTACTTTGAGGATTCGTGCTCAGGCGCGTGAATATCCGCGCTGCTTTTAGCAGCAGTGTTTAAGTGCTTGGAAGGAGAGGATCAGGTGACTTTTTAATATCAGTGGATCTCTGCGGTTACCGCGCGGATCTTGTCTTCCGCGTGTACGAATGCTTCGACTATCTTGGGATCGAAATGTTCGCCGGAGCTTTCCTTGATTATTCCCATCGCCTTGTCGAAAGGCATGCCCGGCTTATAAACACGCTCTGCGACCAGCGCGTCGAAAACGTCGGCGACGGCCATTATCCTTGCGGACAGAGGGATCTCCTCGCCCTTGAGACCATTGGGATAGCCCTTGCCGTTCCACTTCTCGTGATGGTAGTGAGCCATGTTCTCGGCTTCTCCGAGATAGTTTTCCTTAAGTTCCTTGTTGTCGACGGTCTTCTTGACGGTCCTTATGATCTTCGCACCCTCGGCAGCGTGAGTCTTCATTATCTCGTATTCCTCGTCGTTGAACTTGCCGGGCTTATTGAGGATAGCGTCGGAGATCTTTATCTTGCCGATGTCGTGCATAGGTGCGGAAGCTACGACGTTCGCTTTGTATTCCTCATTGACCACATCGGGATAGATGCCGTCCTCGATCATCTGCTCGCAGATTATCTCGACATAGGCGGAGGTGTTCTTGATGTGCGTGCCGGTAGATTTGTCTCGGCTCTCGACCAGGTCTGCCATGACGCTGATCATGCCGCTCTGGAAGGTCGATATCGCTTCGTTCTTGCGCTGCGATTCGTTGATGTAATCGACGGTGTCGCGCGTCGTTTTCGCCATCGCGTCATAGAGCTGCTCGATCTCGTCGCCCGTCTTGATCTCAAGATCCCTGATGCTGTCGAGTGTCTCCTTGCGCGCTTCGTCGTCCGTGTAGGCGAAATCGCCCGCGAGCTTTGCGAGATTGTTGACCGGAGTGACGATGAAACGTTTCGCCAGATATACGCTCAGGGTGAGGATCGTGATGAAGAATCCCAAAAGGAGCGTCGTGGTCTTGAATGCGAACGTCCTCTCGGTGTCGACGATGTTCGGCATCGAGGCGTCAACGCAGACATAGCATACGCACTTGCCGTTTTCGTCATAGAGAGGAACATATGTGGTGAGGAGCCAGCCGTAGGAGTCGTCGGATATTATGGGCTCATCTATCGGATTGCCGGCGAGGAGTTCGTCCTTATATTCCAGGAATGACTCGTCGAACGGTATTATCTCTCCGTGCTCACTGCCCGGGAGATCGGGCGTGTCGGCATCGAAAACGACATGGCAGCCGTCCTCCTCGATCTTATACACATAGAGGTACTGGATCCTGTCCGAGCTCGAAAGGAGCATGTTTATCGTCTTGTCGATCTTGTAATATCCTTCGGCGCTGGGACCTCTTGCTATGTATGAATCGACCCATGCCGGATCGATCAGCGTGGCTACATATTTCGCGACATCGGTGGCATATTCGTATTCCGACGCGATCATGGTGTCCGAGAACTGCATGTAGCTTACATAGGTTACGACCGCGGCCGCGATGCCGAAGATAAGGGATACGCACAGCACTATCTTTGCACTCAAAGACAGTCCCTTCTTGGCAAGAGCCGCTACGATGTCCATCTTGTTCCTTATCGGCCTTAAGTGCTTCGGATATATCTTATAGATGATGAACGCCGCGGCGGTGCTGATGAGCTTGTCCGGCAGATCCATTACGAGTCCGGCGCACATCTGTGACCAGAATGTATTGTGTATATAGTTGTCGTTGAGCTTGGTTGCCAGTGCGGATGCAACTTCCTCGCCCATCGCGTCTCCGTAAAGCCCCCATGTTATGGCCGAACCCAAACCGCCGCCCACGAGAACGAAACAGATGACGGGGAATACCATCTTCCAGGTGAGCTTCCTGAGCATTCCTCTCTGTGAGAAAGTGGCTGCGGTTATGGCAATAAGGACGTTGATGACGCTGTAATAGATGTTCGGGTAATAGGATAAGCTGCTGATGAGGTTGGTGAAGAAACCGACGAGCACGGCGGGCATAAAGCCGCCCGTAAGCGCTACCGCTATGGTTCCTATGCTGTCGAGATAGAGGGGAAAGGAGAATTCCTTGGCGACAAGACTTCCGGCAATATTTATCAATATGCCTACGATGACAAGTACAAATGCTTTTATGTCGTTATAAGCATTATCTTCGGCAGACGGCTTTTTCTGGAGTGCCGGTTTGGCATCATTTATCATATATTTGCTCCTTGTCAGCCCTTGCAAAAAGCCTTTTTAGACATCAAAACGCAATACCCTTTAATTAATAGATAGTATCAAAGGAGCAGTCTATCTTCCATTAACAATATGTAAAATTTGCTTTATAGTCCGGCTGCTTTACAGATCAGACTGACAACAATGTCAGCGGCAAAAAGTGCTGCGGGGATGAAACAGAGCGCGAGCCACGCCTTTTTGGGCATCTTCTGCTCGAGTTTTTCGAAAAGAGGCACCAGGACAAACCTCAGGAATAAGCCCGATATGCCGAAGAAAAGGACTGATCTCGCGCAGACGAACCCTCCGATGTTGCCCCAGTTCAGGATCTCCGTGTTGTAGTCCCAGAGTCTTATGCCAAAGACTGTCAGGATTACCCAGCCCGTCGCGAGCTCCAGTACGCCAGATGACACGGTCGCGAGAAGGAAGACCAGGAACGGATTCTTTCTTACCTTGTAGGTAATTGCAAGTATCAGGAGTCCGCCGAAGCCGTATATCGGGATCCACGGACCGAATGTCGTGCCGCGCTTTACCCATTCACCGAGATCAAAACGGTAGAATATCTCTTCATAGATGAAGCCGAAGATACCGCCGAATGCAAAGACGAGCATCAGCAGCGGGAATCTTTTCTTCAGGTATGCTTTATCCATGTGATCTCCTTAAGGCGTTTTTCCGGAGCCTATTTTATCGTAAGGCTGAGGATTATGTCGAGCGCGAAGAGCGCGAAAGGCACGATGGCGACAACATTAAAGATCTTCGGATTCTTAGCCTGAAGTTTTTCGAGAGGAGGGAGGACGCCGTACATGAGAAGGAGTCCGAAAAGCCCCCAGGTTATTACCGACCTTATGCAGATATAGCCGTTTAAGTTGCCCCAGTTGAGGATGACGATCGAATAGTCCCAGAGCCTCATGTGGAAGAAACGATCGAGAACGTAGCCCGTGGCGAGTTCCAGAAGCCCGCATGAGACAGTGCTTACGAGGAACACCAGCCACGGCTTTTTGCGGAATCTGTTTGTCAGGAAAAAGATGAAGAGCGACCCGAAGCCGTATATCGGGATCCAGGGGCCGTATGTCGTGCCGCGTTTGGCAAAAACGCCGTCGTTTATGTAGACGCAGATCTCCTCATAAAAGAATCCTATTATGCCCGCGATGGTGAATATCAGGAGGAGCAGGGGGATCAGCTTCTTTAATGAGGGCCTGTTCAAATCGGTGTCTCCTTATGCGTGCGTGATCTCAGGATGCCTTGTCCTGTTTCCCTGAGGACTCTTCCTTCGGTCTGTATACATAATGTATTTTCTCATAATTCGAGTTTTTCGCACGCTCCGTCATGGCTTCGAGCGCCGCGTCCCTCAGTGCCTCTTTACGCTTGTCCATGGCAAGGCTCATGTCGGGCATGAAGGGACCGTCGACATAAACGACCGTTCTGGCGCCCGGAAGAACCTTCCTTTTCTGCCACGTCGTCGTGAAAGTGAACACCGGTTTGCCTGTCTCGGCAGGGTAGTGGAATGTCGATGCCTTGAAGGGGCGGATGCCGGTGTAGCCGAGCCAGATATGGGCCTCAGGATACACTGTAACAATGTGACAAAGCTCTGAATGACGGCGCATTGCCTGGGAATAGTTCTTGAAACCCTTCGCGCTCGAAGGCAGCGCTATCCCGCCCAGATCTTCGACGAGACGGCGCGTTCCCCTGATCGAAAAGCAGTCCGCGCTCGCCACGATGTATGCCTTTTTCGGCCACGCCAGGAGCCCAGGGCAGTATGCATCGCCCATCGTCCTCGTGTGGTTGCCGTAAAGATAGAATCCGTCCTTGCGGTAGCCCTTAAGCTTCTCTCTGCCGACGACTTTCTCGCCGTATACTGTCTTTTGCAGGAGCAGCACGAGCGGCGACACCGCGAAATTCAGCCCTCCCGCAAAGCCGCGCCTCAGTGCAGTCTTCGGGAAATACCTGTAGTCGTCGGGAAGCTCGGCGGTATTGATGTTCGTGCCGGCGAAATCGTCATTCAGCAGATCGGAATAGTAGATGGTGCGTTCTTTCATTGTTTACGCCTCTTTCCGGCGCATGTGAGCCGCCTCTATGAGCATGTCTTCCATCTTGTTCATGCACTCGCCGAGCCTTGAGACATTGGCCTGCTTCCTGTATTTCTTCCTGCATTTGTCGAGTTCTTCCGGATTGTCCATGAAATACTCGATCTTGTTCTTCAGGTCTTCCGGATCCCATTTGCGGTAAAGGCATCTGTCATCCTGTGCAAAGAACCTCGCCGCGCTCCTTTTCGAGTTGCATATGATGGGAACAAGTCCCGTGACTATCGCTTCCAGGCACGCTATCGACTCGAGTTCGACATAAGCTGTGTGAACATAAAGATCGGCGGCATTGAGCACGTCTTTGAGTTCCTCGTGCTCGAAAAACCTCATCTCGCAGTCGACACCGTACTTCTTTACCATCTTTCTGTATTTGCGGCCTTTCGGTCCTTCGCCTGCGAGAATAAGGTGGATCCTGTCCTTGTATTTTGACTTTGCGACAGCCTTTATCAGCACCTGCTGCGCCTTCTCGGAGGAAAACCTCCCGACGACGACAATGGTGAACTTGTCCTTGTTCTGTTCCTTAAGTCTGCTGACCGTATCGGCGGGAGCCGGCTCGAAAAATGACTCGCATACGCCGTTGGATATCACCATTGAAGGGACGTGCTTTCTGATGTTTCCCTCAAAATCCTCTTTTATGAACTCCGTCGGATAGTGCGTGATCGCGCAGTGGCTGTAAACCTTGCGGTAGAAATACCTGTAGACTTCCTTTGTGGCCAGCGCTGACTTCATCATGCCGATATGGCACGTGAAATTCTCGGCCTGAACATGGAAGCTCGCGGTCATCGGAACGCCGTATTTCTCGCATATCTTCACCGCTTTCCACGACAGCGGGAACGGCATGAGAAGATGCACGACGTCGGCGCCTTTTATCGCTTTCTCGAGTATCGTGCGGTCGGCCTTTGCAGGCACAACCTCATTTCTTGCGAGTGCAGCGTTTATTATCGGTCCCAGGTTCATCGTTGGAACGATATAGTAGCCGCTGCTGCCTTTTTTGTCAGCATCACAACACACGACAGTGACATTGTGTCCCTGTGATCTCAAATGGTCTATCAGGTTGTATGCCGCAACACTTGTGCCGTTATTCGGTTCCCCGAGAACGTCACATATGATCGTTATATTCATTCCTGCCCCAACACTATTGCATAATCTGTTCTTGCCGGGTTCATTATACAACAACAATCGGGAAGCAAAGAATTTTTATGTTTCCGGAAAGTCAGGGATATAGATGCTTTACGATCAGTTTTCCTTCAGCTCATCCCAGGTTCTGTTGTCTTCTTCAAAACCCTTACCGGACTTGGCTTTGACGATGCCTTTGATGATGAAGCCCGAGCAGAGGATCAGGGTAGCCGTGCCCCAGCCGAAGACAATGTTCGAGGTGAGCGTATAGCCGTCTCCGGAGCCATAGATGCCGCCGCCCTTGATGAGGTTAATGAGGTTCCATATGAAGAGTCCCGTGAGGATGATCGGCGAGATGAACTTGATGGAAGGCAGGAACCACCATGAAGGCATCTTGAGCTTGTTGGTGTTGCGGTTCAGTTCGTCGAGGATCTTATAGGTTTTGAAGAACCAGCCTGCGACGATCATTTCGAGAACGCCCGTGATGAGGAGCGTGTAGCTGTTGATGTAATAATCGACGATGTCTAGAACAGCAAGGCCGGCGCCTGTTATATAGATGAGGCTGATGACGCCTTCGACGATGCATATTGTGAGCGTCGTCTTTTTCTTGTTGAGCTTGAACTTGTCGGAAAGCGCGGTCGAGATGCCTTCGATGATGGAGAAGAGCGAGTCGATCGCGAGAGTGATCAGGCAGAAGTAGAAGATGAACGCGAAGATCATGTTGAATACGCCGTTGTCGGAGATCTTGACGATCGCCTGAGGGTAGATGATGAATGCGGTCGCGATGCCTGAAGCGGAGATGTTGTCGAGCATGCCGACGCCTGCCATCGTCGTGAACATAACGATGCCGGCGAGGATGCTGATGAACATGTCGGAGAAAGCGATGATTATCGTGTCGACGACTATGTTGGATTCCTTGTCGAGGAATGAGCCGTAAGCGAACATGATCGCCATCGATGTCGAAAGGGAATAGAAGACCTGACCGATCGAGTCTACCCAGAGATTGGAGTTGCCGAGAGCCGTCCAGTCGGGGATGAAGAGCTTTGCGATGCCGCTCATGGCACCGGGCATCATCATGCCGCGGACTGCCATTATGAGAAGGCAGATGACGGGGAGGGATACGGTGAACTTAACGACCTTTCCGACCGTTGTCGTGCCGTTGCGGATGCAGATGTAGCAGAGCGCCCAGGAAAGGACGAGGCATCCCAATACAGGCCATGAGATGGTCGTAAAACCTGAAGTCGTGCCTGTTGTCTTGATGGTGTCAGCCCAGAGCGAACTTGCGGCTTCCGTGTTGCCCGTCATGCCGGCAAACTTGAAGCTTATGATGAACATCAGGATGACCCAAGCGAAAACTGCGGCGTAGTAGATCGAGATGCCGATACCGTTGGAAACGGCGAGCCAGCCGACGCTCTCCATCTTCTTGTTCATCGCACGGATTGAACCCGGCGCGCCCTGTCTGGTGTACCTTGCCACGGCGATCTCCATCATGAGAAGCGGAATGCCGATTACGAGCATTGCAATAAGATAGACAAAGAGAAATGCACCGCCGCCATACTTGGCTGCAAGTCCCGGGAATCTCCAGGCGTTGCCCAAGCCTACGGCAGAACCGATCGCTGCCAGGACAAATGCCGATCTTGACGACCATTTTTCGCGCATATAACAAACACCCCCTCGCGAAATACCATTTCACCGAACAATAATATCACGCAAACTGCGAATTTGTTATACCCGCCAAATAGTCAAAGGAATATGAGGTGTGTTAAAATCACTCTATTCCCAAAAGGAGGGTGAAGTATTATGAAAAAGATTAAGGCAATGGCATGTGTACTTACAGCTACTATGCTGGCAGGTATCTTCGCAGGCTGCGCCAAGACTACAAAGATATCTACAGATGCATTCATCAAGGCTTGCGAGAAGCTGAAGTTTGAAGAGTACGATATCGAGGGAAGAGCTCCTGATATCGAAGATCTCGAGGATGGTATCTATACTTATGCTGACGAGGAAAACATCGAGGACGCACCCGAGCAGATGGAGACACTGCTCCGCAACGTCGGTCTTTCCGAAGTAATCGATGCAGATGATGTCGTTTCTTTCGCTCTTGCTGCACAGTGCAAAGGCATTGAGGACGCTCAGGACTTCTTCGAAAATTTCGAGGACCTGGATGATCTCGAGGACATCGCAGATCTTAAGCTCGACGGTGCATTCGCATGCGTCATGCAGCTTTCCGATGACGGCTATGCCGAGGATGTAATGGAGTTCATCGAAGACACGCTCGACGATACGGCTGACATCAGCACAAAGGACATGACTGCAAAGGAATTCTTCTCATCAAAGAAAGAGGGATTCATCAGATTCCACATCGATATCGCAAAGCTCGGCAAGATGGCTCTTGATAACGACGACATCATGGATGTCGTAGACATGGTATATGACCAGGATGATTTCGAGGATATCGTAAATTCTCTCAAGGGCGACATCTCCATCTCCGTTGAAGTCAACGGTTCCAACATCTTCATCATCGGCGGTCTCTCACTTAACGAGAAGGGCACTGTCCTCAACACATTCGTTAAGTCTTTCAAGGCAGCCACAAACCCGACAGGCGTTCCCATGAACGATAAGATCGTTGAAGATCTGGTCGATCTCGGCGCTGCTGCTGCAACCACCTTCTCCGGCGAATTAGGCGGCGGTTACGATGATTGGGATGATTACGATGACTGGGACGATTACGACGATTGGGATGACTACGACGACGAGGATGACGATGTAGGCTGATCCTCCGGTCTGAATAATTATCGGTAATTACAGGGGCGGTTCAATGATGAGCCGCCCCTGTGTTATTGTGTAGATCTGATGTGTGATCCTCTTACGGGTTCGTGCACACGCCCTCGGAATCGAAGTTGTATGTCTTGCCGCCGATCACAAGGCTCGTGGACTGTGCCATTATACCGTTCGTTCCCAGGTAATACCATTTGCCGTTAAGGCCCAGCCAGCGTGTCTTCATGGCGCCATCGGCATCGAAATAGTACCAGTCGCCGTCTATCTTCTTCCAGCCGGTCTGCATTTGGCCGTCGCTGTTGAACCAGTACCATTTTCCGTTAACGCTCTTCCAGCCGGTTACCATCTCGCCAGAGTCCTTGAAGTAATACCCCTTGCCGCCGACCTGTTTCCAGCCTGTAGCCATGTCGCCGTCCTTGTTGAAGTAATACCAGATGCCGCCGGAGAGCTTCCAGCCGGTGATCATGACGCCCTCGTCGTTGAAGTAGTACCACTTTCCGCCGATCTGTTTCCAGACCTTTGCCATGACGCCGTCGGTATTGAACCAGTACCATTTTCCGCCGATATCCTGCCAGCCTGTCTGCATTACGCCGCTGTCATTGAGATAGTAGGTGGATCCCTTAATAGTGACAAAGCCTGTGTACATACGGCCGGTGTTGTCGTACAGGTACCACTTCCCGCCGCTGCTCTTCCATGTGTAGACGGGTTCGACGATGGAGAAGTTTACCGTCTTTGTTCCCTTGTAGTTGCCCTTGCCGGTGATGGTGATGACGGCTTTGCCGATCTCCGTGTTGTTGGAATAGGAGACGGTGTAATCCGTTCCCGAAGTCATCGTTTTCGTACCGTCCTTGACAGTGACGGAAGGCTTGATCTCGGAACCCGTGTAAGTCTGATCGTTTATGGAAGAAACAGTGACATCGCTGACGGACTTGGGAGTGATCTTGAAGGTCTTTGTGACGGAACCCTCGAACTTGCCGGTGCCGGCGATGGTGACGGACGCGGTTCCCGCAGTTGTGTTATTTGAATAAGTCACGGTGTAGTGAGTGCCCTTGGTAAGAGCCGTGCCGTTCTGCTTTACGGTAACGTCGGGCTTTATCTGGCTGCCCGTATAGACCGCGTCGGATATGGCAGCGACCGTGCAGCCGGCAATGTCGGCCTTTACTATCGAGAACTGGATGTATTTCGTGCCGGAGTAACTTCCCATGCCGGTGACCTGGACATAACCGTTCTCGGTTATCAGGGTGTTGTTCATGTAGCTTGTTATGGTGTAGTCCGTACCCTCCTTGAGAGTGGTCGAACCGTACTTGATGGTGGGCTTGGGTGTGACGCCGTTTATGTCATAGGTGCAGGTGGGCACTGTGCAGGTGATAGCTTCATTCGAGAGGTATATCTTCGGGACAGAGACGCTCAGGCTGAATGTATAGGATTTGCCGTCGTATGTTGCGGTGGCGGTGAGCGTGCAGCTTCCGGCTCCGACAGCCTTTACGGAGGTGTTGTTTACCACCTTGAGAACGGAGGTGTTGCTAGATGTCCAGGTGACTCCCGTGATGTCTTTGGAAGGAACCTTGAGACCTTTTGTGCCCCAGGTCTTGGCAGTCTTATATCCGCCGACTATTTCGGGCAGAGTCTGTGTGTCGCCGAGTTTAACCTGTGAAAAAGAGGATGAAGGCGAGATGGAGAATGTGGCGGTCGACGTATCTATCGTTACCGAACCGGTCTTTGTTCCTTTCAGCGCCGTTGTCTTTGCCGCGCCGCTGTTGGTGTAACCGAATTCACCGACCCAGAAATCTTTTCCGTCCAAAACCACGTGTGCGAAACCTACTGCCTTGTAATTGTAGCCCTCAGCTCCGAGCATTATCCTTCTGTGGCCCTGGCCGCTGTAATCCTTGTCTTCCTCCTGCCATGCCTCGAAAGCTTTGTCGGCAGTCGTGCGTCCCGCGACAAGGATCTCGCCGTACGATCTGGTGCCGTTGTAGTAGCAGGTCCAGCAATCCGTGTTGTCGGGCCTTGCGTGGGCGAAGCTTACCGCGATCTCGTAAGCGCGCTGCAAAGCAACCTGCTCGAGGTTATAGTCGTAGGACAGCGCGTCGAGTTTGCCGCATGAGACCTTTGTGCCGGATGAATTGTAGTACCAGGTCTCGCCGCTCTGTCTCCATTCGTTGAGCATGGGGAAAATGTTCCTGGCAACTTCGTTGTCGACGCTGTAAGTCATCGAAAAAGTCTTGGTCGTTGCCGCAGACACGCTGCCTGCGAAAAGGAAAACCACCAGTAAAGTAACGAGAGAATAGCGAAGCTTACGCAACATAAAGAACACCTCCAAATTTATCAGAAGTCCATAATCAGATTATTACGCCTTGCGGTCTGTTTATCCAACAAACAATATGTAAACCTTTATGGGTTCAGACATATTCCGTCGGTATCGAATTCATAAGTCTTTCCGCCTATCACGAGGCTCGTTGAATGAACCATGATGCCGTTTGTTCCGAGGTAGTACCACTTTCCGCCCGTGTAGAGCCAGCGTGTCTTCATGGCACCGGAGGACTCGAAATAATACCAGTTGCCATCGATCTTCTTCCAGCCGGTAACCATGTCGCCGTCTTTGTTGAAGTAGTACCATACGCCGCCGATGCTCTTCCAGCCTGATACCATGCTGCCGTCGGAGTTGAAGTAATACCATTTATTCTTGATGGACTTCCAGCCCGTGACCATGCTGCCGTCAGTGTTGAAGTAGTACCATTTGCCGCTGACTGACTTCCAGCCTGTGACCATGGCGCCGTCGTTGAAGTAATACCACTTGCCGTCTATCTCGTTCCAGCCCGTCATCATGATGCCGGAGGCGGTGAAGCAGTACCACTTTCCGCCGATGCCCTTCCATCCTGTTGCCATGCTGCCGTCGGTATTGAAGTAATACCAGGAGCTGTCGATCTTCTGCCAGCCGGTTACCATTGCGCCGGTACTGTCCATGTAGTATGTCTTGCCGTCCATCTTGGCAAAACCTGTCTTTTTGACTCCGTTGGAATACAAGAGATACCATTTTCCGTTTTCGCTCTTCCAGGTGAGTATGGGAAGGATCTCGAACGTCACGGTTGTGCAGCCGGAGTAGTTGCCCTTGCCGTTTATGGTGATCTTTGCATTGGTGGTCACATATGTATTGTTTGTGTGGACGAGAGTATAATCGACATCCTTTACCAGGGTCTTTGTCCCGTGCTTTATCGTGACATTTGGTGTAATCGGAGATCCCGTATATTTCTGATCCGGAACGGGTTCGATCGTAAGGTCGAGGATGCTCTTTGACTTTATAGTGAATGTATCCGATTTGGAGCCCTCGAGATTGCCGTTGATTCCTTTTACGGTAACCGTGCAGATGCCGGCGTTAATGTTGTCCGAATAAGATACTGAATAATCCGTGCCCTCTATATAAGTATGGTCACCGTAAGTGACGGAGAGAGCCGGCTTGATCGCAGATCCGGTGTATTCGACTATGTCTTTTGCGAGAACGAACTTTGCTTCGGACATCTTTACAGTGCCGTAATCGAATTTCACGATGTTGAAATTTACCGTGAGCGTGCCCGTATAGTACGGTCCCTTACCCGTGATGGTGGCGGTGGCCGTGCCGGGGTTTACGTTGTTCTTATAGCTTACCGTGTAATCTTGTCCCTCTGTCAGGAGCGTCTGGGAATATCTTACTTCGAGCTTCGGAGTAACGGCTGATCCGGTGTAATCCGCGTTGGCCACGGAGCAGACGGCATCAGCAATGTTCCTTGCCGATATCTTGAAATTAATGGTCTTTGTGCCATTGTAGTTGCCTTTGCCTTTGACCGTTACCGAAGCGGTACCGGGCTTAGTGTTGTTCGAATAAGTGACGGTATAATCCGTGTCTTTGGCGAGAGTTTTCGTGCCGTTCTTAACGGCGACGGAAGGGGTGATTGCAGAGCCGGTATAAACATAATCACTTACGCTCGAGAATGTCAGGTTTGCGACAGACTGAGGCTTGATCTTGAAGTTCATGACCTTCTCGCCGAAGTAGGAACCGGTTCCCTTGACAGTAACGGTCGCGGTGCCGGCATTCGTATTGTTTGCATAGGTTATGGTATAGTCGGTGCCTGATCTTAAGTCGGTTCCGTTCTGTTTCACGGTTACGGCGGGTTTGATCGCGCTGCCCGTATACGAGGTGTCGGCAACTGATGAGACCGTCACGTCATTGATGTCGACCGGCTTAATCTTGAAATGGATATTCAGGAATCCCGTGAAGCGGTTATTTCCCACTATCTGGACATAAGCATTGTCATTTGCTTTATTGTTTCCGGAATAAGCCCTGATCGTGTAATCGGTTCCTTCGACGAGCGTGGTCCCCTTATATTTGACGGTCGGCTTCGGTGTCACGCCGTTTATATCGAAATAAACGTCCGGAACGGAAGCCGTTATGTCAGCCGAACTCTCGATATTGACCGAAGCACCGCGTGAATTGATCGAGCATGTGTAGGTCTTGCCTTCAAAGACACCTGTGGCTGTGAGAGTGCAGCTGCCGGCGCCCACTGCCGTTACCGTTTTGTTATTGTTTATCCGCAGTATTGAAGGATCGCTCGAAGTCCAGGTAACGTTTGTGATCGATGTGGGAGGGATATAGAATCCGTTGCCGTAGGTATCGTCGCAATAGTAAAAGCCGGCGACGAACGGGAGGTCGACGGTGTCTTCGTAATCGACTTTGCTGAGCGTTCCGGAGAAGAAATAAAACTCCATGGCCGAAGTGTCTATCGCCACGGTTCCGTACTGCTCGCCCGTGATTGCCGCTGTGGCCTGCGCGCCGCTGTTCGTCATGCCGAATTCCTGTACCCAGAAATCGTAGCCGTTTACTTTAACATGCGCGATGCCGATGGCTCTGAAGGTTACGTCAGCACCCAGCATGTTCCTTCTGTGGCCCTGGAAGTTGTAGTTGCAGTTTTCTTCCTTCCACTGATCGAAAGCATCGGCAGCGGTCTTTGATCCCATGGCAATATTCTCGCCCCATGATCTTGTTCCGTTGTATTTGCAGGTGAAGCAGTCTGTGCCGTCAGGTCTGTCGTGACTGAAGCATAAAGCGATCTCATACGCTCTCTGAAGAGCTATCTGCTCCAGATTGTAGTCGTATGTCAGGGCAGAGAGGACGCCGCACTGGACCTTTTGGCCCTGAATGTTGTAGTACCACGCGTCACCGCCTGTCCTCCAGTCGTTGATCATGGAGAGCATGGACCTGGCCGATTCCTGGTCAACGTCATAGAGCATGCTGTATGACTTGACGGTGCCTGCAGAGACACTGCCTGCGAAAATGAAAACGACCAGCAGGGCAATAAAGGAAAAACGCAGTTTACGAAGCATGGAAATACCTCCCGGAGATCTATTGTCTTATAGTTTTTATTATGGAACGCTTTTGTGATTTGTCTACGCTTTGAAGTGAAAAAACTGAATCAGAAATGCTTTCGAAAACCTCGGCTAAAAACACGGTTACAGCCGGGTTTTTAACCGTGCTTTTGCCGGATTTTCCGAAAAACCCGGCTAAAAATACGGCGCACGCCCGGTTTTCAGCCCGGTTTTTGAGTCAATGGTTCTAATTGTCAATCAACAGGGGCTGCCTCATTTTATTCAGTGAGACAGCCCCATCATTTCAGTCAGTTAATGGGACAAGTTCCGGCAGATATCATTTCTCTATCCAGTAGCCTGATGCGTCGAAAGCATAATCTGTGCCGTCGATCTTTCTGGTCTCGTTCTTTGCGTACCAGCCTTTGTTATCGCCGTACCACCAGCCCTTGGAGTCTTTCCTCCAGCTTGCCTTTTCCTTGTAGGTCCACTTGCCGCTCGCGTCGAGCCTGTAGCCGCCGATATATTCATTTGAAGCCATCGCGCCGCTCGGCTTGAAATAGTAGTAGAAGCCGCCGATCTCTTTCCAGCCGGTCACCATCGCGCCGGACTTTTCGAAATAGTACCAGACCTTGCCGATCTCTTTCCATCCAGTTGCCATGTCGCCGCCGGCGTTGAAGTAATACCACTTGCCGCCTATGGACTTCCATCCGGTTACCATATCGCCGGAGGTTGCGAAGTAATACCATCTCTTGCCGATCTCTTTCCATCCGGTGACCATGGAGCCGTTATTGACGAAGTAATACCATTTGCCTTCGATCTGTTTCCAGCCGGTGACCATTGCGCCTGTTTCGGGATCAAAATAGTACCAGACTCCTTCGACCTTATACCAACCGGTTACTACTCTGTCATCCACGAAGTAGTACCATTCACCGTCGTACTCCTCCCAGCCGGTGAAGTATTCTTCGACGGGACCTGCGATCCTGAAAGGATAGATGTCAGGATCTGCCTTCCAGTCATTCTGGCCGGTGTACTCATCGATCTTTTCCTCATCGGCTGCGTAGTCGAGGTGGCTCTTCTGGACATCGGTAAGCTCGGCCAGGGCTTCTGCAGCTGAAGGATCGAAGCCGAAATATCCGCCCTCGATGTCGATGTGACCATACATGCCTTCGTTGTTGCACATCGTGTCTTCGTCCATGGTGATCCTCATCATGCGGATCGTTGCTTCTTCTGCAATGGAAATATACGATTCACCGCATTCATTATTCGACCCGTAGAAATCGAACATCGCTTCGACTATCTGTGTATCTCCCTTGATGCTGACCATGGGAGCGCCCATGTTGTTCAGGACACCGATACAGTCGATCTTGCCGCCGGTTATTACCGCTCCTCCTCCGTCTATGCAGAGTGTCATGATCTCACCGCCGGTTACGGACAGAACGCCGTCGAACAGCTGCGCATATTGGACTTCGCCGCCGGATATGCAGATGATGCCGTCACTGATCATAAAATAGGGTATGAACGCACCTTCGTTGACATTAACAAAGCCGTCATCGCAGATAAAGTAATCTATTTTTCCGCCGGTAACGTTAACGAGCAGATCGCTTGAGCATATATACAGAAACGGCTCGACATGGCCCTTGATTTCCACGATGCCTGAAGAACCTTCCGAAGTATCGGCGAACATATCGATGCCGTAATCATCGCCTAAGATCTCCGCATCTTCTGCTACCGTAAATGTGTATCCGTTAACGAAAATATTTAGGTCTTCGGTCAGTGTCAGCTCACCTTTCACTTCAGTGTCTTCCAGGAGTCTGACGCCGGCGTAAGCACCTGCATCGTTTGCGGCTGCCACGGCATCCTCAAATGTCTCGTAACTGCCTAACTTGGTCTGCTGGTCGGGAGACCAGACTTCCGCCGCGTATCCGTCAGCAAATGAAGTCATGGCAAGTCCGGGCAGGATGCCGGCTGTGAGTGCGGCTGATAATATGCCGCTTGTTATCTTGTATCCGGTCTTCTTTTGTATCATGAAGTTCACCTCCTCACAAAGAATGGCATTTTATTTCTAATAAGATCATTATAAGAAACCCTTCTTTGCGAGTGGTTAAATAACTTTGAATATTCATTAAAGATATTTGTGTTCTCAGAACATCGACGGCGGGAAGAGCGTCGACAGGGTGCGGAGGGCCGTACCGAAGTTGGTGAGGTCCATCAGGATGCCTGAGAACAGGAATGACAGTATCAGATAGACCGGCAGCACGGCGGAGAATATCTTCGAACGCGCGGTGCGGATGGGGAGGACTGTCATTACGGTACCCAGGGCGAAAGCGATGAAGGTGACCAGAAGCGTGTAGATGATAACGTGCAGAGGGTCGAATTCCGTCCTTGAGATAAGGAAGCAGAAGACCGATACGATCAGCGCTGGGAACGTGAATACTGCGACCTGGATGAGACCTAAATAGATTCGTTCGGCGAGCCTGAACCTCAGATAGATGCGGTTGTCCTGGTCGTTCAGGAATGCAAGCGCGCCGAGGAGAGCTGCGGTGAAGATGAAGAAGCCCGCGAATTTATAGAGCGGGATCGGGACCTTTTCCGAACGCGTGATGGCGTTGTAGACCGTGCCCTCGACGCTCTCGAGCGCGAAAAGTGTCTGGTCGTCTATGTACTTGCCGAAAAGCCTTTCGAGCTCGGGGTCGTGAAGGTCGACTTCATAGCCGTATCCTGCAAGCGTGTCGACGATTATCTGTTTGCAGCTGTACGAATAGAAGTGCCCGAAAACCTCTTCTCTCGAGAGGAACGGGAAGCTCGAAGCCGGTGTCTTGACCTGCTTGACGTCGTATTTTCTTCCGCTTTCGGTGAGATGCTCGGTGAAGTGCTTAGGGAAGATGTAGGCGGTATTCGCCTTGCCTGAAGCCAGGTCTTTGTAGAGCTCCTCCTCGTCATCGACTTCATAGAAGTGGAAGATAGAATTCATTTCGCACAGTTCGCTGATAATGTCTTCTGTCTCTTCGGAGTTGTCTTCGTTAAGGACGGCAACGGGAATGTAGACCGAAGTCTCTTTCTCGGGCACGAAGATTACGAGCAGCGCCATCAGGAGTATTACTCCGCCCATGACGTACATAGCCGGGTTTATGAGGCTCCTTTTGGAGAGGACCGATAATCTGTTTAAGAATAGCTTCATAAGAACATCGACCTCATAAAGAACTGGATAAGGTAGTAGAGCGGGTTGAATAACGCGGCGTTCTGGAAGAAACGCGGCATGTAGTCCAGAGGGATCAGGCCGCCGGCAAGATACATCAGGCTCGTGCCTGCGCCGAAGGTGATATAGGATACGGCGGTCGGGCTCTTAACAATATAGCAAAGACCCGTGCCGGCGAGCGCAACGATGATTATTACCGGAAGGACCGTCACGAGCGAGAGGATCTTCATGGAATCAAAGATGAAGGATGCGCAGACGAATATCAGGATGTAGAGAAGGTACATCATGAAGGCGGCGCACAGGGATTCGAGAAGGAATATCTTCCATGTGCCGATGCCTGAGAGCTTTGCCCTCGCTCTGAAGATGCTGCTGTTGCCCTTGTAGAAGAATGATATGACGAAGACCGACATCATTATTATGTACAGCGTGTAAGATGCGGTGAGGCGCTCCCTTACGGCGTATTTCGCGACCAGGTCGTCGACGTTCACCCCGTGGAACAGCGTCTTTCTGTCCATGACATAGTTAAACAGGTTATTGGAAGTCGTACGTTCCACGTCGTAGGCTTCGGAAGGATCCATACCGAGTTCCTCCGCCAGGTCGCCCGCAGTGAGGATGGTGCACTGCGTGGTGCCCAGAAGGTCGCTCCTGGCGTAGAGAAGATCGTTTACGATATGCTCTTCGAAGGTGTCGGCATCCCTGTAGATGACCTGTACCTGTTTGGAATCGGGGGTTCCCATCGTCTCGATGAATCCGTCGGGAACGATTATGCCGGCAATCGCGTCGCCGCTCTCAACCTTGCGGACGACGTCCTTTTTATGCTTGACCTGATCGATGTCTATAGTGTGCTTGACGCTGTCCATCTGCTGGACGAGGCCGATCCCCAGACGGCTGTAAGCCTCTTCGTCAGGAACGTAGCAGGCGACGGATACTATGCTGTCCGTGTTGTCCTCGAAAAGGAATTCCGACGCGTACATCACTAGCGCGAGCAGCGCAAGGCCGAGCGCCAGGAAATAGCACATTACGAAAGGAAGAAAAAGCAATACTCTCTTGCAGTACGCTTTAATCATTAAGCGCCTCCGCAGGAGATGTTCCCTCAGGGAGCAGCGTGCAGACGCCTTTTTTGAGAAGATATATCTTTGAGCAGTGTCTGAAGACGTCCTCGCTGTGGCTTGCGATGAAGATCGTTCCGCCTCTGCTCCTGAATGAATCCATGAAGTTGATGATGTCGTTCTTTGCAGGGATGTCAAGTGCGGCCAGGGGCTCGTCCATCAGAAGGATGTCGGGCTTTGCCAGAAGGACTGAAGCAATTGCCAGACGCTTTTTCATACCGCCAGACATGCGCTTAACCTTGAGGTCTATGAAGTCCGATACCTTGAGGATCGAAAGTTCGGTCTCAGTCAGTTCCTTTAAGATATCCGCCTTGCTCAGGGGAGTCCACATCTTGAGATTGTCCATGGCCGTAAGCTCGTCTATCAGGGCGTTCTCCTGGGTGACGAAGCCGGCTTTGCCGTTGACCTTTATCACGCCCGTTGCGGGTTTTCGGAGGCCCGCGATGGCGGACAGGAGCGTCGATTTGCCTGAGCCGTTGAGGCCTAAGAGGCCTACGGTCTCGCCTTTGCCGGCGCTTATTGAAACATCGGTAAGTACCGTCTTTTTATATCTGAGCGAAATGTTTTCGATGGTAACGATCGGGTCGGACATGGTTTTCGGGCTCCTTTTACAATAGGGTGATTATAGCATAGAAGTATTATCGTTATATTAAATACAGATATCCCGTCAGGCCGTGTCTGTGGTATTCTTTTCTTAAGTTAATCCGCGAACGGAGGTGTTTTCTATGCCCGCTAAGACAACAAAGATAATTACCATCGGAAGGTCGTTCGGAGCAGGAGGCATGGAAGTCGGAAAGATAATTGCCGACAAGCTTGAGATCCCATACTACGATATGGGCATCCTTAAGGAGACCGCCGAGAAGAGCGGACTTGCAGAGAAATATCTGGAGTCTATAGACGAGAAAGAGATCAACGATGCAGCTCTTTATCTCTCCGTGGGTTTCATGACCCCCGCATACACATCAGTAAGACAGATCGCCGCAAATGCCCAGAGGGAAGTCATCGAGCAGATCGCTTCCGAAGGCTCTTGCGTCATAGTAGGACGCCGTGCAGACGAGATCCTGAAGGACAAATACAGCCTGCTCAGGGTATTCATCTCCGCAGAACCCGAAGACAGGATAAAGAGGATAATGGCGCGTGACGGCATGAATGAAAAGGCGGCACGCAAGAAGATGATTAGGGCAGACAAGGAAAGAGCAGCTTACTATAACCAGTTTGGCGGTGAGGGCTGGGGACTCGCGTCCAATTACGATATCTGCCTGAATACGAGCTTCATGAGCTTTGAGAAAGCGGCTCAGATAGTTATAGATCTGGCGAAAAACTGATCAGCTAAACCCCAATCAAAGACCGGCGTTCTTTACGAAAGACTCGAGATCATCAGCAGCGATCGCGGGTCCCATGAACAGGCCCTGGAATCTGTCGCAGCCGCTGCCGACCAGAATGTCGAACTGGTCTTCCTGACCGACGCCCGTGGCAGTTACCGTGATGTCGATGTCATGCATCAGCGATATCGCAGAACGAGTAAGGATCCTGACCGTGGCGTCTGTTGCAAGGCTCGAAGTGAAGTGGCCGTCGAGCTTTAAGATCGAGACGGGGAGGAGAGGGATCGCGTTGAAGGACGAGTAGCCTCTTCCGAAATTGTCCAGCGCCATCTTGACGCCTGTCGTCGCGAGTTCCTCAATGGTCATCCTGATATCGGCAAGGCTCGTGATAAGGCTCTCTTCCTGGAGATCCAGGATGAGGTTCTCGACGTTGCAGTCGGCGCCCGAGACTATATTGGAGAACGACTGGATGAAGTCGGGCTCCCTGAGCTGTAAGCTCGAGATGTTGATGTTCATGGTGAGCGCTGGATCGATCTTATTGATCTTTGCGAGTGCGGCGAGGGAATTCTCCATCGAATAACCGCCGATCCTGCGCATGTAGCCGGCGTTCTCTGCGGCTGCCAGGAATACCTGCGGAGAAATGATGCTGCCGTCCCTCTCAAATCTTAAGAAAGCCTCAAATCCCGTAAGCTCATGATTTGCCGTGAAACAGGGCTGATAGACCATGTGCAGGCTGCCGTCGGAGATCGCGCGCTCGAAGAAAGCAACGATCTCATCTTTTGTTTTGTTCTTAAAAAGTTCTCCGCCTTCGTCGGAAGAAGTGTTCTGCTCTTCGGTGATCCCTGCGGAAGCTTTGCTCATGCGCTCTTCGGCCATGGCGATCAGTTCGCCTGCGTGACGGGAATCCGAAGGGTAGTGGGCGGTGCCGTAATTGATGCTCGCGTTCATGGAGTCAATGCCGGCAGCGAAAGCTCTTGATGCTTCTTTCGCGAGCTTTTCGGCATACTTGGCTTCAGCTTCGGGTGTCAGTGTTCTTCTGAAGAGGATGACGAAGTCTGCGTCATCGATCCTTGCGACCATGTCGGTCGGATCTGCCGCTTCACGGAGACGGTGAGCCATATTCTGGATGAAGAGATCCATCGATTTGTGCCCGATGGCTCTTGTTATGTTGTCGAAATGATCGAGCGCGAGATATACGACCGTGAACGGACGGCATGCCGAATCGGGAGTCTCGCTCTCCTGCATGTTCGCGATATCTTCCCTGATGAGCTTGTCGGCGCGCTCGGTGATCATGTCACGGCCGGGGAGCGTCGTAAGTGCATCTATCGAAGTGCGGCCAAGTGCCTCGCTCAGGTTCTGATGGCTTCCCATTACCTCGTGGTTTACAATGAGGCTCGTACGGGAGAACATCTCGTCTTCAAGTTCTTTCCTTATCGCCTTGCCGCGCTCATTGCGCTTTGCTGACTCGATGCCCTGGATCTTGGCTGCCACCTTTATGATGTAGTACTGCAGGAGCATGTCGATCAGCATTATCACGAATGTCATGGCCAGAAGGATCGGAGCCGATTCGGCCTTCATGACGATGTATTCGTAAGTGTAGATCATGAACTGGACGAAGTTTAATGCGAACGAGATGTAGAATCCGAACTTGCCTTCGAAGACGTTCATTATGAAAGACAGCAAAAGAAGGGAAACGCCGAAGAAGATCCTTGCCTGCGTTACTCCCGAGAATATCTGGGCCGCGAGCAGGAATATGAAGAATATTACGCTCGCGAAAACGACGGCGACATAAGCCGCGTCGTTCTTAATGAATAGTCTGCTGTCATTCTTTCTCATATGCCCTATTATCCTATTTTTGTGATGTGCATTGTGTTACACGCATTTTAATTTAGTATTAAATTCTCGGGGTTATTAAGGAGAGAATGTGTCATTCAACGGCCAAAAGGTCGTTTATAACAGCGCCGGCCAGAGTGATGCCTGCAGCGGCGGGTACGAAGGATATGGTTCCGGGACGGCGCCCTTCCTTCGGAGGAATGGGGCTCTCGGGCGAATAGACGACCTTGAGGTGCGTGATGCCCTGTTTTTTGAGTTCTCTTCTCATTACTTTTGCGAGAGGGCAGTATGAAGTCTTGGAGATGTCGGCTACCGTAAACTTTGCCGGGTCGAGCTTTCCGGCGGCGCCCATCGCGCTTATCACCGGGGTGCCCGCCTGCTTTGCGCGGCAGATGATGTCCACCTTGGCAGCCACAGTGTCGATGCAGTCGGCGATGTAATCGTATGTGCAGAAATCGAATTCACCGCTCATCTCTGGAAGATAGAATATGTTCTTAGTGATGACCTCGGCTTCGGGATTGATGTCGAGGATCCTCTCTTTGCAGACGTCGACCTTGTATCTTCCTATGGTCGAATCCAGAGCAAGAATCTGGCGGTTGATGTTCGTGATGTCGACTTTGTCGGCGTCGACTATGGTGATGTGGCTAACGCCTGCTCTCGCAAGACACTCGGCAGTATAACCGCCTACGCCGCCCACTCCGAAGAGCAGGACTCTGGCATCAGACAGGCGCGTCAGCTTTTCGCGCCCGATAAGAAGCTCTTCTCTCTCAAATCTGGAATCCATTTTCCTTATGCCCCCGCATATTTTTCGAACATATTTTAATATATTGAAGGACAATTTGCTTTGATTTATTCGCATGAGTATAATTTGAGTGCAACATTTTCTCCGTCTCGTCTGTATTTAGGGTGAAAGCGGAGAGGAAGCTTACAGGGAATCAATGGAATTAACTTACGAAGCCAATCTGCCGCTTTTAAGAAAGCTCGCCATACTGCTGGCCGTTACGGGTCCGGGCGAACGCGCAAGATTAACGCGCGAAAAGCCTGTGAACGCAACAGCGGAGCCTTCGGGTGATGAACCTTCCGAAGAGGAACTCACCATAAGGACCGGCCGGAAGTCTGACGCGCAGATAGAAAAGGAAGCGGAAGAGATACTTGACCTTCATGGCAACGCCATCCTGCGTCTTGCGCTCTCTTACCTTCACAACAAGGAGGACGCGGAGGACATTCTGCAGGAGACGATGATCAAGTTCGTAACGGTCAGACCGGAATTCGAGAATGAAGCACACCGGAAAGCCTGGCTCATGCGTGTTGCGTCCAATCTTGCGAAGAACCGCATTGATTACAACAAAGTCCGCGACACCAGCGAACTCAACGAGGAGATCGCGGGTGAGGTGCAGGAGGACTTAGATAACGGCGAGGAATACAAAGCCATCTGGGATGCCGTAAGAAGTCTGCCAGTGCACCAACGTGAAGCCATCCACCTTTTCTATCAGGAAGGATATTCGACCTCAGAGATCGCCGTAATAACCGGCAGACGAGAGGCCACCGTACGCTCGGATCTGAAGCGTGCACGTGACAAACTGAGGGAATTGCTGAAGGAGGCGGATGATTTTGAATAAGTATAATGAAATCATGAATCGCGTAACCGTGGATCCTGCAATGAAGAGCAGGGTCATGGGTGCTGTCTCCTCCGCGATCAAAGAACAGGCAAAGGAGAGGTCGGAAGGCAAGGCCGTCGTAACCGGCATACCTAAGTCCGAGACGACCGAACAGCCTGTCAGAAGAAAGAAAGCATCCAAGGTTCCGGTAGTTGTAATCTCCACTATCGCAGCTGCAGTCGTTGTCGGCCTGGGCATAATGTTCTTCGGATCATATCTTGGCAAGGCTAAGAGCGCGAGCGCGGAAGTACATTCACACAACGCATACTCCACAACGGTCAACGGTGAGATAAATTCTTACCTCGGAGGCGATTCCGCAGCCGAGACTGTGGCTAATGCTGAAGAGTGGGATTATGAAGAGACGACTACCAGGGCAGATACCACGGACACCGGTTCACGTGATAACGAACTGAGTGTGGATGGCCATCAGAATTACGCCATATCGACCGGCGGTGATACTGCAGGCGAGTTAAAAGTCGATGAGGACCGTGTCATTGGCGACGACCGTGTCGAACTGATAAGCAGTGTCCTTCCGTTCGACGTCATGGGCAGCGGCAAAGGTTCTCTCGGCGATTCGATCGACGGTGAAGCATACCTGGGCGTGAACGGTGAGAAGTTACTGGTCTTCTCCGCACCCGAAGGCACCGACATCATCAAGGCTTTCGACCGCTCGTACAAGGGCATTGCGACCGGCGGTACATCACCTGACGGCACGGCTCTGAATCTCCATCACATTCCGTTCGGCAACGTCGTCGAAACCGAGACGCCTTCCGACTGGAACGCGGCACTTTTCAACAAGAACGGTCAGACATACCTGATCATATTCTCCGACGTACAGAGTGTCGAACTGATCGGTGCGGTGGCTGACGTAGTATAAGTTTTCTGTTTGGTTTAAGTGTTTTAGTGATGACCGTCTCAACCGGTGTTGGGGCGGTTCTTTTTTCGGGAGAACAGTATCAGTAAGGACACCCGTTTTGTAAGGGGACCGCATTAACTCCGGGCGGTTCTTTTTCTCAAATAGTTGCTATATTAATAAATACGTGTGATACAATGAGCATATCATGTTTTATCGGGTTTTCATGCCCGAGGAAAGGGTACCACTATGTTTTGTCCTAATTGCGGAAAAGAAAACCCTGATGGTGTAGCTTTTTGCGGCGGTTGCGGAATGTCATTCGGCGCGGCAGCTCAGCCCGCACCTGCAGCACAGCCTGTCGCACAGCCGGTAGCTCAGCCCGTTGCAGCACCTGTCGCAGCAGCTCCTGTCGCAGCAGCTCAGCCCGCACCTGTAGCTCAGCCTTACGCACAGCCGGTAGCTCAGCCTGTAGCTCAGCCCGTTGCAGCACCTGTCGCAGCAGCTCAGCCTGCACCTGCAGCACAGCCTCAGCCTCAGGCACAGCCTAGACCTCAGGCTCAGCCCAAGCAGCCTTCTGACAAGATTCCTTTCGGCCAGCATTTCAAGAATATCTTCCAGGCTGCCATCCATCCTGTCACAGGTCCTGCCGAGATCGCAAAGAAGTACGATAATATCGGCAATGCGCTCTTCCTCGCAGGAATCGTAGTTGTCGTTCTCTGGATGGTCGACTTCACGACATCCATGTCTGTCGTTCACTGGAAGTATCTGTATGGCAGCGAGATCGTTTCAACGATCCTCAAGTCATTCTTCCTCAATTTCTTCTACTATGCAGTCCGCACATTCGGATGCGCAGGTCTGTTCATGCTTGCAGGACTCATCCTCAAGGAAAAGTGGTCCTTCCCGAGACTCCTTGCAATCGCTTCTCTTTCAGTTGCTCCCGCATACCTCGTATCAAACCTTGTCGGAACATATCTCGGACTCATTCCTGTAGTAAGATTCGGTTCGCTCGTCAGCACAGCAGCTTACATCTACTACATCGTAATGCTCTATGAGGGCATGAGCGCAGAGACAAAGCTCACAGGCAACAAGAAGGGCTTTGTACTTGTAATCTGCATGGCTCTCACGGGTATCATCGCAAACTACTTCTGATCTGGTTTTGAACTTAACTTAACTTAACGGACTGCCTCAGGCTAATAACCTGGGGCAGTTTTTTGTTGTGTGGCCATGACTCCGTTAGGCCCGCGGGGTTCGAAGAGCGCGAAAAAGGCAGGTATCGGAAATGAATAGTTTTTCCTTAAAACGATAGTATGATTGATCCGCTGATATCGTTATTGAAGATTTTTCACAGAAAACGATATCATGATTAATCCGCTGATATCGTTATTGAGGATTTTTCACAGAAAACGATATCTTGATTGATTCGCTGATATCGTTATTGAAGATTATTCACAGAAAACGATATCATGATTGATCTGCCGATATCGTTATCGAGGATTTTTCTCCGAAAACGATATTTCGGCTGATCCGAAGATATCGTTATAGAAGATTTTTAACAAAAAACGATATCTTGCAAAGTCGGCTGATATCGTTTTTGAAGACTTTTTCCCGAAAACGATACCTTGCAATGGCGATTTTATCCCAAACCGTGAATTATGTCTTCGTGGGATAATTTTCAGAGATGAATTTATCCCGAAATAACAAAAATGCTTCACTTGGGATAATTCTCAGAGGTGAATTTATCCCGAAATAACAAAAATGCTTCACTTGGGATAATTTCCGGCCCGTATTTTATCTCAAACTGCAAGAAAAACTCATCTTGGGATAATTTCGAGCTCAATTTTCATCCCAAAGTCCCGAAAAATGGCTCGGCGGGATAATTCCAGCTGATCCGAAGATATCGTTATAGAAGATTTTTCACAAAAACGATATCTTGCTTCAAAGTCCTCCTTCGAAAATCGAAAGTGAAGGTAGACTAAGAAACGGACAGCGATTTTCCAAAATCCAATCTATAATAAAT